>NZ_AGJL01000001.1 GCF_000243455.1 Methanotorris formicicus Mc-S-70
ACAAACTCATTTTCTGATAGTTTTTGTAGGTTTTTAACGATAGTCGTTCTGTGAATTCCCGAGACATACTCTGAAAATGCTTTGATAGTTTTATTGGCGTTAGTGTTCTAACTTGTGCGAACTTAGATAACTCCTCCGAACAGTTAAATCCTAAACTATTTATAGAATTAGTGAGTATACTATTAAGTGCTGTTAGCATGGAGGTTTCACCGTTTTTTAACGAGTTATTTAAGTACTACCTATTTCTATTTTTGGTTTTAAAGTTAATATTGTTAAATCACACTAATCACACTATCAGTCCTTTAATTTTAATTGGATTTTCAACCAATTTATAACGCAAACGACTATATTGAGAATATGGAGGATACTATAAAAGACAAAATTCCTCCACCAACAACAGCTATAATAGCTTTTCCCAAAGATACATCTTTTATATTTGCCAATTTGCATCCGAAGTATAAAAAGATTCCTGCTATGATTAGTGCTACAAATATCATCCCCAAAACCAAGGTTGATAAAACAAGAACTCCTCCCATACCCATAAAATTTCCCCCTATTTTTTAAGATTTTGACAATATTTTTAAGAATACTGGAAGGATATAGAAAACCCCAACAAAACCTGCAATAAAACCAGTTATAAACCTCAATTCATTAAAACTTTCCCTCAATCCAATTAGTTGAGTAGTCCCATCAATTGCCATTGGGGTTAATGCAATTATTAAATACCATTTTGATGGCATCTTAAAATTCCCCAACCTTTTTATAAAAGGATAAATAAACATCCCAATCAAAACTCCTGTATAAATGCCAAAACATCTTGCACAAACAGCCATCTTATGCCCAAAGATGAAATAACTCCTTTGTGGAAGTTGATGACATATTGTTGAATAAATGGCATATATATAAAATGAAACCCATCTGAAGACTTCTGAACCCTCCCCCAAATATGCGGTATATGGTGCTAAAAAAATCCCAACATAAAAGATTATAAAAGAAATCAAAATTAAGACATAGAGTTTCTTTAACATAAGAGCCCCTATAGATTTATTCATCACCTATTCTTTATAACAACATACAGAATTCCACCAATTGCTCCAAGAATTGCCCCAAATATCACCCCACTAACCAGCCCTATAGCCAAAGAACTTCCCATTGCAAATGATTGATGCCCTACAAACATTGGCATAAATGATGTCATTATAAAGAAATTTAATATTGCCGCTATAATTCCACCTATAACCCCACTAACTGCTCCAACAAGACCACAATTTTCATAATCTAAACTACCTCCAGCATTTACGTAAAGATGAGATGCAACTGCTCCCCCAACGATATAACCTAAGCAACAAAATGTTCCTAAAACACCATTAACAATACCTCCAATAATCGAAGGATTTAACATCTTCTCTTTATCAAAAGTTACCATTAGCATCCCCCCAATTTTTATAATATTAATTTTTTCTAAAGTTATTTAAATAATTTTTCCATACGCATCAAATAAAGTTCCGTTAACAACTGTATAGATTGGAAGTCCTTTAACTTTCCAACCTTCAAACGGTGTGAATTTTGCCTTTGATTTAAATAATTCAGCGTTAATTTTTCCTTCTTTTTTTAAATCAACTATCGTTAAATTTGCAAAATTTCCCTCCTTAATCTCATTGTCAATATTAAATATCTTCCCTGGGTTTTCTGAGATCATTTTAACTGCATCAAATAGCGAGATGAGTTTTTTATTCACCAAATTAAATACCAAAGGCACAAATGTCTCTATTCCAGGAATCCCAGAAGGACAGTTTTTAGGATCTTTACTTTTTTCCTCAAACGTGTGTGGAGCATGGTCAGTGGCGATGATATCAACATCTTTATTTACAATTCCTTTAATTAAAGCAATATTGTCTTCTTTTGTTCTTAATGGTGGGTTAAATTTCCCCAAACCCTTCAATTCCTCAGCCATATTCATATTTAAATATAGATGGTGAGGAGTTACCTCTGCAGTAATTTTTATATTTTTTAATTCCTCTCTTGCTTTTTTTATTAAATATAGTCCTTCCTTTGTTGATATGTGGCAGAAGTGGATATGTGGTTTGTATTTTCCAATTTTATCGATAATTTTTAAGTTTTTTATAACTTCTCTAATTGCCTCAACTTCGCTTTTTTTATCTCTTATTTTACAGTGGTCAATCCAACTGTTTAGGGAATCTCTTTTTAGATTCTCATTTATTATGTCTTTATGTTCCGCATGGATGCAGAATAACTTATTTTGACTTAAAATATCCTTTAATTTTGAGTAATCACTTATAAACAAATCTCCAACTGATTTAACCATGAAGATTTTGTATGCTTTCGCTTCCTCAACGGTTTCTAAGTAATTGCTTTTAGTAACTCCAAAGTTAAATTCAATGTTTATTTTACTCTTTTCTTTACCTTCTTTGTATTTTTTGTGAAAGAGTTCTTTTGTTGTTATTGGGGGTTTGTTATTTGGCATATCTATTGCAAAGCAAACGCCTCCATTTATCCCTGCTAAACTTCCGCTTAAGAAATCTTCCTTCTCCTCTTCCCCATATCTAAAATGAACATGGGCATCTATAACTCCACCAATGACGATTTTATTTTTTAGATCAATGGTTTCTCCATTATATTGTATCGATTTTCCAATTTTCTCTATTATTCCATTTTCGTTTATTAAAATATCCTCTTCAATTATTTTGTTGTTTTTGATTATTCTGCAGTTCTTTAGTAGCATTTTACCACTCTTTTTTATTGAATAAACCATATATGGTATATTTATTTTTACTTAAAATTCAGAACAACCGTGTATAATATTTAAATTCAAAATAAATATAATGTTTGTTGTATTTAAAAAATGTTTTGAGATATTTAGAAGAGAGATGAATACGAGGAGATTTCTAAAATTACCTAATTTCAATACATTACAATGCTAAATTGGTGTTTATTATGTACATAACTCATCCATTGATAAAACCAAATACCATCGAAGCGAGGATTTATCAGCAGGTTATTGTGGCAAATGCATTAAAAAAGAATACATTATGTGTATTGGGAACCGGGTTGGGGAAAACGGCAATAGCGGCATTAACAATAGCAGGAATTTTATCAAAGAATGATGGAAAAGTCCTCATAATTGCACCATCGAGACCATTGGTTGAGCAACACTACAACAGCATGAGGAACTTCCTGAACATTGATGAAGATAAAGTAATTGTCTTAACTGGAAAAACCCAACCAAACAAAAGGGAGAAACTTTGGAAAGATGGGAAGATATTCATTGCAACACCACAGATTGTTGAGAATGATTTAATTGCGGGAAGGTTGAATGTGGAGGATTTTGTTTTACTCATTGCCGATGAGGCCCACCATACAACAGGAAACCACTCCTATGCCTTTGTTGCAAATAAATTCAAAGGAAAGGTTCATGTTTTGGGTTTGACTGCTTCCCCAGGATCAGACATGGATAGAATTTTAGAAGTTTGTGAAAATTTGGGAATTGAACATGTTGAAGTTAGAACTGAGGATGATGAGGATGTAAAGCCATATGTGGCAAAGGTTAGGATAATCCCAAAAAGAGTTTCTCTACCAAAGGAATTTGAGGAGAGTTTAAAGTTAATTAAAGATGCTCTAAAAGAAAGATTAAAGGTTTTAAAGGAATTTGGGGTTACAAATTCAATCAACTTAACGAAAATAGAACTCATTGAACTTCAAAAGGAAATTTTTGCATTGGATAGGGATGAGAAGTACGAACTTTTAAGGATTGCATCAGAGGCATTAAAACTCTTCCATGCATTGGAGGTTTTAGAAACCCAGGGAAGGGGAGTTTTTTTAAATTACATTGAGAGATTAAGGAACCAAAGAACAAAATCTGCAAAATCCATTGTTAATGATAAAAAAATCATTAAAGTAGTAAACAATTTAAGGCAACTAAATATAGAGCACCCAAAATTTGAAAAATTAATAGATATTATTGAAGAAATTTTAAAGGAAAATAATGATGAAAAAATCATAGTCTTTGCCCAATATAGGGATACTGTTGATAAAATTGTAAGGTTGTTAAATGAGAGGGGAATAAAAGCCATAAGATTCGTTGGGCAATCTAATAGAGAAGGAAAAGGAATGTCTCAAAAAGAACAAATTAAGGCATTGGAGGAATTTAAAAAGGATGGGAATGTTTTGGTTTCAACAAGTGTCTCTGAAGAAGGGATTGACATATCAACTGTGAATTATGTAATATTCTATGAGCCAGTTCCATCAGAGATTAGGTTTATTCAGAGAAGGGGAAGGGCTGCAAGGGGGGAAGGAGGAATGGTGATAATTTTAATAGCAAAAGGCACAGTGGATGAAATCTACTATAGATCTGCAATTGCAAAGGAAAAAAATATGAAGAGAATTTTAAAAAACATGCAAAATATATTAAATAAAAAGTTGAAAGAGAGGAAAAAAACATTAGAAGAAGGAATAGAAGAAGAACAATTAAAAGAAAAAATAAAAGAAAATATCCAAACAAAAAAAGAAAATGAAAAGGATAAAAGCATATATCCAGATATATTGGAACTCCTTAAAACAAAAGCAAAAGAAAAAACAGAAATAAAAATTATTGTAGATGTTAGGGAGAGACACGTTGGAAGGTTATTGGCAGATAAGGCAAAGGTAGAGTTTAAGGTATTGGAGGTTGGGGATTATGTAATAAGCGACAGGGTTGCAGTGGAGAGGAAGACTGCAGAGGATTTTGTAAATTCAATAATAGACAAGAGATTGTTCATGCAATTGAAAGATTTGAGAAAATACCAAAAACCAATCCTAATTGTGGAGGGTAGAGAATTCTCAAGACTGCATGAAAATGCCATAAAAGGGGCAATATTATCAATCATTTTAGACTTTGGAATTCCAATTATATTCACGGAGAATATGGAAGAAACCGTTGATGTATTAATAAAGTTGGCTGAAAAGGAGCAGATAAAAGAGAAAAGGGGAGTCTATGTAAGGTATGGAAAAACAAGCATGTCTTTAAAAGAACAGCAAAAGTTTATAGTGGAGAGTTTACCCGATATTGGGCCGCAGTTGGCAGAGAATCTATTGAAACACTTCAAGACAGTTGAGAAGGTATTTACAGCAAAGGAAGAAGAACTGAAAGACGTTGAGGGAATTGGTGAAAAAACAGCAAAGAAAATCAGGGAACTCCTAACTAAGGAGTATGAGGAATAATTTAAACTCAGCATTCAAATCAATCTTTTTACCTTATTCCTCACAATTTCTGGGTGTTAAATTACATTATTAGATTATTGAGGCATGGAATAAACAATTAAATAATAAATTAGCATTTATTTTTCTTTTTTGTCTTTTTCTTTTCTTTTTTCTTTAATTTTTGCTCCATTATCCATTCATAGATGATGCCTCTATAATCTACATCTTTAAATCCTTCAAGTGCTTTACTCCAATTTTCTTTTTCTCTATAAAGACAAATGGCTTTTTGAATCTTTTTTTCTCTATATGTATATGGTACATAAACCTTTTCCATTGTTAATGGATTTATTCCAGTGTAATACATCGTCGTTGATAATGTCATTGGTGTTGGGGTGAAGACTTGGACTTGCTTTGAGTAGCATTTATGTTCATGTATAAACTCTGCAAGTTTAATCATATCTTTTATCCTGCAGTTTGGATGGGCAATTAGCCAATATGGAAGGATTTCTTTTGTCCCTCTAACATCTTCTGCAATTTTTCTGTATATTTCTAAAAACTTCTTAAACAACTTTCCATCTGGTTTTTGTATTACTTTGCAAGTGTCTTTTGATATATGCTCAGGAGCAACCTTCAATCTTCCAGAAACATGGTATTTGCAAATATCTTTTAAATACTCTATTCCGTATTTTTCATCATAAACTACCAAATCATACCTAATCCCAGAACGCACATAAACCTTGGCATCGACCAAATTCCTTATTTTTCTGAGTAAATCAATCACTGGTTTGTGAGATAAATTCAAATTTTCGCATGGCTCTGGATACAGGCAGTTTTTTGGGCATTTATGGGCGATTCCCTTTTTGCACCCCATTTTATACATATTTGCTGTTGGAGCACCGACATCTTGAATAACACCTTTAAAGTCCTCATGGTTTAGGAGTTTTTTTATCTCATTTAGTATTGATTTTTCACTCCTACTTTGAATTACCTTCCCTTGATGATTCAGTATTGAGCAGAATGAACATCCTCCAAAGCATCCCCTATGTGTCACAACGGAAAATTGAACAGGCACTATTCCCGGAATATGGCATTTGTATGATGGATGTACCTTCCTCTCAAATGGAAGTTCGTAGATTTCATCAATTTCCTTTTCGGTTAAATAAGTTGGTGGAAATTGAGCAATATACTGATTTCCAAACTTTTGAATGGTAACTTTGTCCATTGTCATTAGTTTTCTATGCATCTCAGCGTATTTTATTTTGTTGTTTTTAACATCTTCATAACTTGGTAATTCAACAACATCGTATTTTTTCCTTAATTCATCAACTTTATTTTTGTTGCATCTAAAAACCGTTCCATTTATTTCTAAATCTTTAATGTTTTCCCCACTTTCCAATGCCTTTGTTATTTCCAATATGCTCTTCTCTCCCATTCCGTACATTAGAATATCTGCTTTTGCATCTAACAAAATGCTTCTTCTGACATCATTATCCCAATAATCATAGTGGGCGAATCTCCTCAAAGATGCCTCAATTCCTCCTAAAGCTATAGGAACTCCTTTGAAAGCCCTTTTTATTAAGTTAGTATAAACGATAGTTGCCCTATCCGGCCTCTTCCTTATACCCTCAGGCGAGCATGCATCAAAGTCCCTAACCCTTTTTTGGGGGGTATAGTGGGTAAGCATGCTGTCCAAATTTCCAGAAGTAACAGCAAAGAAGTAGTTTGGCTTCCCAAGTTTTTTTATATCATCCAAATTTTTCCAATCTGGCTGGGAAATAATCCCTACCCTATAACCATGCTTTTCCAAATATCTTCCAACAACAGACGCTCCAAATAATGGATGATCTATATAAACATCACCGGTAACAATAATGACATCGAGTTCTTCCCATCCTCTCTTATCCATCTCTTCCCTACTCATTGGTAAAAACATAAGGAATCCTCTTGTATTTTATAAAAATCTCAATGATGAGTAATTGTAAAACATTAACTAATAATGTTTTTTGAAATATATAATGTTATCTTTTTCAATATCAAATAAAACTTCTTCACCTTCTTTAAAGACACTTTTTGCTCCGTGAATTTCACCTACAAGTTTAATGCCCCCAAAGTTTATCGTATATCTAACTAAATTGCCAAGGTACTCAACATCTTCTATTTTGCCAAAGAACTTCCCATCTCCAATGTTTACATATTCAGGTCTAACAAAATAAGAGTAATTTTTATCGTAATCCACCCCGATCTCATCAAGAATGGATTTTGGAAGTTTGCTTATACTCCCAATAAAATTTGCTACAAATAACGTACTTGGAAATCTGTATATGTTTTGAGGGTTATCAACCTGCTCAATAATGCCATTGTTCATAACTGCTATTCTATCCGAGATAGCCATCGCTTCTTCTTGGTCGTGAGTCACATAAATTGTTGTTATACCAAGTGCTTTTTGTAATTTTTTTAACTCCTTTCTCATCTTTACCCTTAACTTTGCATCTAAGTTGCTTAACGGCTCATCTAAAAGTAATATTTTTGGTTCTATAACTAATGCTCTTGCTACTGCTACTCTTTGCTGCATTCCTCCGCTAAGTTCGTCAATCATATAATTTTCAAATCCTTCCAAATTAACTAAACTTAAGGCATTTTTGACCTTCCCCCCAATCTCCCTCTGCCTTAATCCCCTAACTTTCAATCCATAGGCAACATTTTCAAAAACTGTTAGATGTGGAAATAAGGCATAGTTTTGAAAGACCATTCCAATGTTCCTTTTGTGTGCTGGCAAGTTAGTTATATCTTTCTCATCCAATATAACTTTACCGCCATTTGGTGTTTCAAAGCCAGCAATGATTCTTAAACATGTTGTCTTTCCACAACCACTTGGACCTAAAAGAGAAACTAACTCATTTTTACATTCTAAGTTGATGTTTTTTAATACATCTTTATTGCCATAGGACTTTGAGATATCAATAAGTTTTAAAACCATGCCTTCTCACCTTTCAACTTCCAAATTAAGAATGTTCCAATGGCGGAGAGGATAATCATTATTATTGCATAGCAAGCAGCAACTCCAAACTCGTTGTTTATAGTACTTTCAAAAACCATTGCTGACAAAACCTTTGTATTTGCAGTTATTAAGAAGATTATTGAACCAAGTGTTTTTACAGTTGCAATAAAGGTATAAATCATGCTAAAAATTATTGCTGGCTTCAATAATGGCAGAGTTACTTTAAAGAAGGTCTTTAATTTATTTGCCCCCAAGTTTAAAGATGCTTCCTCAATAGATTTGTCAATTTGGGAAAGGGTGGCACATCCAGTTTTGAAGGAAAATGGCAATTTTCTAACAACGCAGTTTAAAACAATAATTAAGGCGGTTCCAGTTAATAGTAAAGGTGGATTATTAAACGCCAACAAATAACCTATACCTATAAACGTTCCAGGAATAGCAAACGGCAAAACTGTCAAGAAATCCAAAATTTTCCTACCAAAAAATCTATCCCTTACAATCAAGTAGGCAAATATCATGCCAATTAATCCAACCAAGATACTAGATGATATGGAAAATATTATGGTGTTTTTTACTGCTAAACTTCCTCTTTCCAATGCCTCTATAAAGTAATCTAAGGTAAATGCATAGTTATATCCAAAACCTTTTGTAAATCCTGCTAAAAATACTGAAAAGAACAGTAAATAAACCACAACTGAAAATATGACTGCAGGTGTCGATAAGACAATCTTATGCCATTTTTTTAAAGAATAGGGCTTTATCTTCAAAAATCTCTGGCTATGTCCTTTGTAAAATTTGTTGTATAAGATAAATAGAATCATTGAAGGAATTAGTAATATCATGCTTAGCGTTGAAGCCATACCGGTGTTGTAGTTGCCAATAATCTCAAAATAAGCAGCAGTGGCGAGAGTATTGAAGTTTCCTCCAACGATGATTGGTGTTCCAAAGTCAGCCATTGATTGCATGAATATCAAAAGTCCAGCACTTAGTATCCCTGGCAAAAGTAAAGGCAAGGTGACATCTTTGAATACTTTAAATTCATTTGAACCTAAATTTCTTGCCGCATCTTCTAAGTTGCTATCAATACTTAGCAAAACAGCAGAGATGATTAAAAATGCCAATGTGGTGTAGTCAATTGATTGCATGATAACAACACTCTTCCAAGAGTAGATGTTTAGTTCTAATCCCAATAATCCATTAGTAATTACTCCATGCCTTCCAAATAAAAATACATAAGCCAAAGATGCCACAAACCCCGGAGTAATTATTGGCAAAAAAACCGCAATTTTAAAAAATAATTTTCCCTTAGTATCTGTTTTAAAAACAAGAATTGAAAATAACAACCCCATAAGCAAGGATATTACTGTTGACAAACATGCAACCATTAGACTATTTTTCAAAATACTGAAGTAGTAGGGGTTACTTATAAATTCACGATAATACTTTAATGTAAAAACCCCATTTTCATAAAAAGATTGAACAAAAACCATCAATACTGGATATATGACAAATATTGCCAAAAAAATAAATGGGAATATGCGGGGTAAAAATCGGGCAGTTTTCCCATAAATCTTCAAAATCCCACCTAAAAATTAATATTTGGGATGTTTAGTTTATTTTGTTGTTATATTTTGGTATCTTTCTTTCCATTTGTTTAATATCTCATCTCTCTTTTTACCCCAGTATAGAAAGTCCATATCAATAAAATCTAAATCTTTTGGATTTGGTACTCCTTCAATAGGTTCTATATCACTTCTTACTGGAACCCTCGGGCTTGCTTTCATTAGAACTTCCTGCCCTCTTTTTGATAAAACCCAATTAACAAATTTTTTTGCATTCTCTGGATGTTTGCAGTTCTTTACGATTGCTACTGGTGAAGGCCACCAAATTACCTTGTCCAAGTATATTGCCTTAATAGGAAGATCTTTATTTTTCATTGGGGTTATATGTGGATCTGGACAAATACCAAAGGCATATTCTCCAGAAATAACCTTTTTACCTGGACCTGAACCTCTTTTTGTTAAGAATGGGATATTTTCATATAATTTGTCCAAATACTCCCAACCTTTTTCTTCACCTTTCATCTGCAAGATTCCGCAGATTGTGAAGTATGCAGTTCCGGAGATTGTTGGATTTGATGCAATTATCTCTCCGTTATACTCTGGTTTTATTAAGTCATCCCATGTTTTTGGCTCTGGGAGGCCTTTTTTCTTGATGAGTTCTTCATTTTCCAAGATACCAATTGTAACTAAGGAAACCCCTGTCCAGTAGTGATCTTTATCAACAAATCTCTTATCAATATATTTTACATTTGGGGATTGGTATGGCATCAATAGGCCATCTTCTTTAGCCTTTACAAAGGCATCAATACCCCCACCAAACCAGACATCACATGATGGGTTATTTCTTTCTGCTTTTAAACGAGATAAAACTTCTCCAGACGACATTGAGACATATTCCATCTTTATGCCAGTATCTTTTTCAAACTCCTTTGCTATTAAATCCAATCCTCCATAGGCAGCATAAACTGTCAGTACTTTTTCTTCTTTTACCTCTGATTTTTGTTCATCCATGCACCCACAAACCAATATCCCTGAAATCAGTGTGAGTATAGATAGGATTACCAAATATTTTCTCATAAACCCACCTTTTATTCTAATAAATACGGGTTTTAAATAATAGTAAATAATATTTATGCATTACTATTTAGAATTTCTAATAACTAAAATCTATGTATTTAAATATATGGATTCAGTAAAATAAAATTTATATTGGTAGAGCCCATAGTTGTTTGCGTTATAAAATGAATGCAATAATAATGAAATATAAGGGTGATTTATTCCTTATTTAGAATTTTAACTTTAATTTATCGTTAATTTTATTATGTTTTGAGTATGAACATAAGTTTAGAAACGACTAATAAGTATAAAGAATTGAAGGTGCATTATCTATGTTTTCAATCCCACACCCTGGAAATTTTGAAAGTTTAAGAGTTTTAATTGGAGAGATAAAAAAACATAAAAATAAAAAAGAAAAGTTTGAGGTTTATATGGGGTATGCTGATTTTATAGGCACTGGAAGAGCAACACTCTACAAACCACTGATTGAAGATATTAAAGAGCAAATAACTTATGCCCATAAAAATAAGGTAAAATTTGAGATTGCAATAAATGCCTCATGCTTGGGGGGAATGCATCTAACTCCAAAAGGAATAAATCTCATAAGATGGACATTTGATAAGTTCTCTGAGATTGGGGTTGATTCTGTAACATTAGCAGATCCTTATTTAATCGATTTGGCACATGACTGTGGATTAAAGGTTACTGTTTCATGCATAGCAATGGTTGATAGTCCTCAAAAAGCCCAATTTTATGATGAAAAAGAGGTTTATGCAATATGCTTAGACAGTTCAATAAATAGACACTTCGATATTTTAGAAAATATAAGGGAAACTGTATCTTGCAAATTAAAAATACTTGTAAATGAAGCATGTTTATACAAATGTCCAATGAGAATTCAGCATTTTAACTTATTTTCACATGCAAACTCATCCAACATCCCAGTTTTGGATGACTATTATTACAACAGATGTATCGCAATGAGGGTTAGAAACAAAGAATTAATAATAAAAAGTCCATTCATTAGACCAGAGGATTTAAAATATTACAAAAAATTAGTTGATATCTTCAAAATTTCTGGGAGAAGTCATCCGATAGGTTGGATAAAGAGGGTTTTAAATGCCTATTTAAATGAAAGTTGGGATGGGAACTTAATGGAAATCCTTGATTGTCCGAGAGAGTTGGAGAGCCACTATTATATTAATAACAAGGAGTTGGATGGTGTTATTGAACAATGGAAGAAATGCGATAAATTCTGTAATAGATGCAATTTTTGTAAGGAACTATCTGAAAAGGTTATTAGGGTGAGGCAATGAAAGAAACAATAAAAAAAGATAGGGCAGAATTTGAGAAATTTCTATCAGATTTGATAAAAAAACCAATTTTTGTTCCTGAGATGGATGTTTTTGCATCAAAATGTGGCTGCTTTGGAATAATGATAATGGTTAGGGGAGTTTTGGTTGATGAGGTTGAGATATTAAAAAAGAAGATTATCGAAAAATTAAAAGAAATATCAAAAAACTATAATATAAATCCTAATTGGATATTCGTTAGAGTTATTCCGTCAAGTGATGATGTGGTTTCCTTTGGAGTTAGGGAGTTATGCAATATGTGTAAGGAAGAATACATTTCCAAAACACCAAGACCAGATTTGATAACACTATATTCAAAAAATTAAACTCGGTTTTAAATTACCTATTTTAAATACGTAAGAAACAATAATATTGGTTAACATATTATTAATGAAAACCCATAAAAACAAAATTAAATATCAAGACTCTCCTTCCTTATGATAGAACATATTTTACAGAATCTATCATTTAAATTCCCTTTTGAAACCTTGCCGTTTTCGATATCATCAACTATTTCTTTTACAAGTTCTTTCAATCTTTTTGATGTTGTTGCTCCCCTTTTTTCACTGGTATATTGTGAAACTGCTGCTATTGTGACACCAAGAAATTCTGCTACTTCTTTTTTTGCATATCCTCTATTTACAAGTTCTCTTGCAATTTCTCCCCTAATCATGGGGATTACTCTCGACGCCATAACTTCACATCTGGTTTTCATTATGAATCACCATAAAAAACTATAAAAGTAGTTTGTATTAGGATTCTGATTTGCCTTCAACCTTTTCAATAATTTTATTAACGATTTTCTTAAATTCTTCACTTGCCTTGCAATCCAACATAACCATTGGGATTCCTTTGTCAGATGCTTCTCTTGCTTTAATGTCTAATGGAACTCTCCCCAAAAATTCAACATCAAACTCTTTTGCTGCATTCTCTCCCCCACCTCTTCCAAACACATCAACAATCTTATTACAATGTGGGCAAACAAATCCACTCATATTCTCAATTACTCCTAAAATTGGGACGTTCAACATTTTTGTCATTGCAATGGATTTTTTAACATCCAAAACTGCAACATCTTCTGGAGTTGTTACAACTATCGCCCCATCAATGTCCGGAATAGATTGCATTATTGTTAACTGCTCATCCCCTGTTCCTGGTGGAGTGTCAATTAATAGGTAGTCCAATTCTCCCCAAACAACATCGCTCAAAAACTGCCTAATTGCCCCACTAACCCTTGGACCCCTCCAAATGACTGGAGTGTTGCCATTTGGTAAAAAGTATTCTATGGATATTGTCTTAATGCCTTGCGGTGTGGTTATTGGAAATATCCCTGCAGGACTTGCCATTGGTTGTAATCCTTCAACCCCAAACATCTTTGGAACATTTGGACCATGAATATCTGCATCTAAGACACCAACCTTCTTACCCACCATATTCAAGGCAGATGCTAAGTTTACAGTTACTGTTGATTTTCCTACCCCACCCTTACCACTCAAAATAACAATTTTATGCTTTATTTTTTTCATGTTCTCTCTTATTTTTGCATTTTGCTGTTCCATGATTTTTTTAGTGTCTGGACATGTATTCTTTAATGAGCATGTATCGCATTTTCCATCACATTCAGTCATGTAACCACCTTATATGTTGTTCTATATAGTAATAACTAAACCACAATATAAAACAGTATCTCCGAATATGCATTAGGTATGCACAACTGAGTATTATCTATTGGTTTATTTGTATATATGTGCATTCGAATTAATTCATTAATTTTGATAACGAATTCTTTTAAATTCATGGTTTTATAATTCGTATTTTTGTTTTTCCATTGCATTGCAACCCATAGATTGTGAATAATCGCTCTAAGTATAAACAAGAATAATCTTACTTCTAAAATCTTTGATTTCGTTTTTATAGCTATGTTTTTAAGCATTCTGAATCTTGTTTCGATATTCCATCGTTTTTTATACGTTTTTAGATATATTTTTGGTCTTTTGAAATCAATGTTGGTTAAGAAAGTATAATAAACTGTTTTCTTCTCCCCATTTATTATTACCTTCTCTTCTACGATAACTAATTTCGATATAGTTTTATCATTTATAAATTTTTATACTCTTTTTCGAGATAATATTTTATATCATTCTTTGGAACGAAACAGATATAATTACAACCATATCTTTCAAAAATTTTGATTATTTCGAAATTTTTAAACTCCCTATCGGTCAGAACTGTAAGTTTCTTTGGATTTATTTTTAACTCGTTAATGACGAATTCTAAGATTTCCTCAATATATTTTGGGAGGAAATTGTTATGAACTTCGATAATATCGCAATAAACCACCAAACTAAATGCCTTCGTATGTAAAACCGCAGTTATGTATTTGTATGAGCCAGAACTCCCCCTTTCTTTTCTGTAATTGTGAATTATATCGGAGGATTTTAAGTTTCTTCCATAGTATGCTTCAAAGTGCGTATCCATCGACAGGTAAAATTTGCCTTTTATCTTTTTTAAAATCGTCGATTATTGACTTAACGAAATATTTATATGCCTCTTTTATCATAGATATATCTGCGTTCTTTATGTATCGATAGTAAGAATCCACTGAAGGATACCCTAACGTGCTAATCGTTTCTAAGTATGTGTTGCTTTCTATAGCTTTGATGAATCCTTTAGAATAACCTTCAACCCGATAAATCCTCGGCGTAATTTGTAAAGCCTTACCAACAAAACTGTTAAATTCGTTAAAGGATTTTATTATTGTGTGTTTTATCCCCTTCATGATTTCACCTCCATATTTTTTTGATATTAACTATTCGATATTACCAAATATTAAGTTTTCTATTAGTTAGTATGATGTTCGGAGATACTGATAAAATTATCATAAAAAATAAATTTGAATATATAAATTAATAATTATAAAAAATAAGGGTTAAAGTTTAAGTCTTTCAAGAAACCTAAGTCCACACCTCCTTCCTCTACCTCTTCCTAATCCCCTTCCACCTGTGTCTATTCTATGGATAAAAATCCCGTCTGCATTACAATATGGACAAACATCTGGCTTTGGAACTCCATAGGGGACTTCTATAACTTGTTTGCACTTTGAACATAAAAATCTCTTCATCTCCATTGTATCCCAATTATTTTTTTTCTACTTCACTTAATCTCTTTTTTATCTCTGCAATTTCATCCTCAAGGATTGCTCTTTCCTCTTCTAACTCCCTTAACCTATCTGATAAATACTCCCTATCTGTTGGAGTTGCAAATGGCATCCTATACAAGTCCCATGCGTGGAGTATTCTTCCACTGCTTACATCTTCATAAAATGCATGAGGTCCCATCCCACATCTGCATGGGCCTATGTATCTGTATCTTCCTCCAGCAATACTTGGAGCGTAGTATCTCCAAAATCCTCTTCCTCTTCCAAACCATCCTCTTCCAAACATACACATCACCTCTTTTTTCTAATAATATCACATATGTGTAATATTATATAAAATTTTCTGTTATGTTCATATATGTGTCAATAATTAACACAATAAATTAACATTGCAAAAGCATAAATTTGAGAAAATATATACAAATATTAATAAAATCGTAGGGGGAAATCATGATAAGAAATCCTGTAGTTGCAGGGGTTTTTTATCCTGCAGATTCTAATGAATTAATAGAATTAATAGAATACTGCTATCTACACAAACTCGGTCCTAAAGAAATACCTTCAGAAGGAGGGATTTTTAAAAAACCAGTGGGTTTGATTTGTCCACATGCAGGATACATCTACTCTGGCCCCATAGCGGCACATTCATACAATGCATTATCTAAGAGAGCAGATATTGAAGATGAGATTACTGCTGTAATAATTGGGCCTAATCATACGGGATTAGGTACTGGAGTGGCGACAATGAAGGGAATTTGGAAAACACCCCTTGGAAATTTGGAAATTGATAACGAATTTGTAGATAGATTATGGAAGGAATGCGACATAATGGATTTAGATGAAACCTCTCATTTACATGAACATTCAATAGAGGTTCAACTTCCATTTTTACAGCATTTGAGTATCCTCAATATTGCAAAATTTAAGTTTGTGCCAATATCCATGTTATTCCAAGATTACGAAACATCTGTTGATGTTGGATATTTCATTGCAAAGATTGCAAAGGAATTGAATAGAAGGGTTGTGGTAATAGCATCAACCGACTTTACACACTACGAACCTCAAGAGGTTGCAGCAAAAAAGGATGCCATAGCAATAAAGAATATATTGAATATGGATGAAGAGGAACTCTATAGCGACGTGGTTAATTACAACATCAGCATGTGTGGCTGCGGTCCAGTTATGGCAATGATTAAGGCAATGAAACTCCTTGGTGGAAAAGAGGCAAAATTACTTTCATATGCAACCTCTGGGGATATAACAAAAGATTACTCATCCGTTGTTGGTTATGCATCAATAATAATTGAATAAATCAATCTTCCAAAACCCTAACCTCAAATTCACAGCAATCGTCCCCAGATGCGTAACATTTAACCTCCACTACATGGACATCTTTATTGAGGATGTTTTTTAAAACCCCCGCTAAAAGTCCTGCTTCAAAGCAGCATATCTTTTTTCCAATGTTTGGTAGTCCAGCACAATTTGCACATTCATAAATCCTCAACTTTAGGGGTTCTTCATCAATAACTTCCAAGATACCAATTTTCAATTCTTTAAAAAATTCCACAAGTTCTTCAAACGACTCCACGTACAACTTCTCTCCAAAGTATTTTCCAGCAGAGTAGAGTTTTGAATTTCCAGTTATTCCTAAAAAATTCAGTATTGAGCACCTCAACGCTCTATATGCCAACACGTCAACGTCTCTACCCAAAGTAGGCCTATAAACTTCAATTAAATCTTCAAATTCGAGTTTTTTGTTTGTCATAATTTCACCTAATATAATTATAAATGTTATTTTTAAAAGAACAAAATATACTTTTAATTTTATTGAAGATATGACCAAGAACGAAGGTTTGGATGTTTATAACATAAACAACATAACTTAATTATTTTAAAATAAATACATCAAATTATTATTTTACTATCTTAATTACTTATTACTTTTTGATAAAAGGTAAAGGTGAGAGGAATGAGTGATAGAAATTGTTTAATAAAAAATGCAATTGTAAATGGCAAAAAACAGGATTTGTTGATAGAAAACAACATAATAAAAAAGATAGGAAATATTGATGATGCTATTGATAAAGAAGAAACTAAAGTCATAGATGGGAATAATAAGATAGTGATTCCTGGGCTAATAAATACCCACACCCACATACCAATGACGTTGTTTAGGGGAGTTGCTGATGATTTACCTTTAATGGATTGGTTAAACAACTATATCTGGCCAATGGAGGCAAAATTAAATGCAGACATTGTTTATGCAGGGACGTTATTGGGATGCTTAGAGATGATTAAAAGTGGAACAACAACATTCAATGATATGTATTTCTTTTTGGATGGGATTGTTAAGGCGGTTGATGAGATGGGAATGAGGGCAGTTCTCTCCTATGGAATGATAGATTTATTTGATGGAGAGAAGAGGAAGAAGGAGTTAAAAAATGCGGAAGAAAACATAAAGATGATTAAAAAATTAAACAATGAAAGAATAGGAGTTGCATTAGGCCCTCATGCTCCATATACATGCTCAAAAGAACTTTTAATGGAAGTTCATGAGATGGCAAAAAAATACAACATTCCAATACACATACACATGAACGAAACCTTAGATGAGATAAAGATGGTTAAAGAAAAAACTGGCATGAGACCTTTTGAATATTTGAACTCATTTGGTTTCTTTGATGGAGTAAGTGTTATAGCGGCCCACTGTGTCCATCTTTCAGATGAAGAGATTAAAATAATAAAAGAAAAGAAAATAAATGTCTCCCATAACCCAATAAGTAACTTAAAATTAGCCTCTGGAATTGCCCCAATCCCAAAACTCGTTGAAAATGGTATAAACGTAACCTTAGGAACTGATGGATGTGGAAGTAACAACAACTTAAACCTATTTGAAGAGATTAAAATATCATCCCTAATCCATAAAGGAGCAACTCTAAACCCTACAATAATAAATACAAAGCAATCATTTGAATTTGCAACAAAAAATGGGGCAAAAGCGTTAGATTTAAAATGTGGGGAGTTGAAGGAGGGTTATTTAGCAGACATTGCTTTAATTGATTTGAATAAACCTTTCCTAATACCAAAAGAAAACATATACTCCCATTTAGTTTATTCATTCAATGGAAATGTTGATACGGTTATCATAGATGGAAATGTCGTTATGGAAAATGGAAAAATGCTAAATGTTAATGAAGAAAAGATTTATGAAAAAGCAGAAAAAGCATATTATAAGTTAATTAATTAATTTTGAGATATACTGCATAAATTCCTTTTTTATTTTATTTTCAAAATCGTTATTGTCTATATTATCGAGTTTTTTACTTATTTCTTTTAAAAATTCTTTCCTTAATTTTACAAGTTCTTTAGCAAAATCTTTAGTTTTAGAAGGTTCTTGTGATATAACCTCCCCCACAACATTTCTTGTTATCTTGTCAACCTTATCCATGATTATTTTATTATTTTCAACATCCGCAAAAATTTTTTTATTGTTTTTATTATTATCCAAAATTTTAGAATTCTTTTTATGAACCCTATCATGATCTTTCACCAACTTGGCAATTTCTTTTATGTTGATTTCTTTAGTTGTATCTATAGTTATATGTGGTTCATCCCATTTATACTTCTCCCCAGGTTTGTCGAATTTTTCAAACATCTTAATTATAACTTCATTTGGTATCTTTTTTCCCCTTTCAACGTTCCTCTTTAGTAAAATTTTAAGTGGGGCGTATAAATAGATAACCATATAATTTTTCTTGTTTTTCTTGGCTATATTTATCAAATCTCTCCTTTTTGAGTTGTAATAGTTTGTATCATCAACAATAACAGTATATTTTTTTAACGCCTTATCTATTAAATCATAAGTTGTTTCTTTTATAAATTCCTCATATTTTTCATCCCAAACTGGAAAACTTTCCCTTATCAAATCACTCCCTAAAACAATATTGTCTATTCCTATTTTGTAGAGTTCTTTTGAGAGTTTTTTTGAAAATGTCGTCTTTCCAACTGAAGGCAATCCAACTAAAATTATGAGCATTCCCTCCACCCAAAAAAAGTAAGATTTATTCTATGTTTTTATTTAGGAATCTCCTGTATAGACAATCGGGATAATTTGTGCATCCTAAGAATTCACCTTTTTTTGTCCTAATAAGCCTTAACTTACTTCCGCACCAAGGGCAGATGTCATCATTAGTCATCTTCCTAACTTCATCTACAAGAGAAAGTCCCTTATTGCATAACCTCTCTGGATTGTACCTAACAATTCCTTCCTTTGTATCTACATAGATCAGATAATTTTTAAACAACTCTACATTTTCTAAATTTACTATTAACTCATTTCCTCTAACAAAGAATCCTGGCGTTATTTCCAACTTTGTTTTTAAAGGTAATAGCCAATAACCTTGTCCAGAAAACTTTAATAATCTTGTTGCATTTTTTATCTTACCAATTAACCAATTGTAATCCCTATTTGCAATGAACAAAGCACTTTCTTCAATAGTATCAAACATATTTCTATTCCTTGTAGTTTCTAAAACCTCTATAATATGTTCATCTCCACTTTTGTAACCATTTAGTAGCATTTTTTTAGTAGTATTGACAAATTCATCCTTATCAACTTTTATACACAACAGCAATCCATTAAATGCATTAGCAGCAACGTATTTTTCCTTTTCAATAATATCATGCCTATCGAATTTGTAATAAACCCTCGCATTTATAAATCTGTTTCCATTTGGGGAAATTCCTTTTTTTAACTCATATTCCATTTTATATGCATTCGTTACCCCGTAATAGAAAACAGGTTTTTTTCCATTTTTAATACCAATGATTGATATGAGTCCTTCCGGAACTTTCCAATTTTGATTCCATGTTTTTTCACTTAGTTGTGTTGCATTAAAATGTATATTCTTTGTCATAATAGAAAATAATTCATCCAACATAACCCTACCTCCCAAATGTTTTATAAAAGTTTTATTTTCAACAAAATACAAATTATCCAAATGGTCTTGGTAAATTCTCATCCTCACATTCAACAACCATTAAATAAGGTTTTTTCTTTTTTAAATAAGATTTTACGTTTTCTCCAATTTCATCAATATCCTCAATATATGCATTATCTATCCCATAGGCGTCTGCTATTTTATTGAAATTTGGATTCCTTATTTCTCCAAATACATTGAGTTTGTTGTTTTTCATAATAACCATTAAAATCTTTAAGTTATTCTCTGCTATAACACCCAATTCTTGGATATTCATTTGAAATCCGCCATCTCCACTAATTAATACAACTTCTCTACCTATACCATAATCCAAACATCCAAATTTAACCCCTATGGATACAGGTAACCCAAATCCCATAGTTCCCATAGAATTGGAGGAGATGATAGTTTTTGGTAGGGAACATTTTTTTAACATACATGTAAAAACCGTATGATTTCCAGCGTCAGTTGTTATTATGGTGTTATTTGGTAGGGAATCTATTATCTCTTTAATTTTTGATGAGTAATCACCCAAATTATATGAAGATTCTTTTAAATTTTCAATCCAAGGTTTATCGTCTATTCCCAAATTGAGGAGAGTATCTTTTAATTCTTTAATGTTATTTGGATTTGGATTTATAGAAATAATTTTATTTAAAACTTTATCTCTAATCCCCTCAACAATTGTGTTGTAAGATAGGGAAGAACCAATTGAGTATACAACATCCGCATCCAATAAGGCTTTATTTGCTGTTTCACTTCCTCTCCTACCAACCAAACCTAAGCATAGATCATCATTTTCATCAATAACTCCTCTTGCTGGAAAGGTTGTTACAATTGGAATGTTTAATTCTTCTAAAATTTTTCCTATCTTTGTTATTTCTTTGTAACTTAACTTTCCATATATTCCCTGACCTATTAACAATAGTGGTCTTTTAACGTTCTCTACTTTTAAGTTGCATTTAGAATAATTTTGGTTATTTTCTGTTTTTGTTTTTTCATTTACTATAATATCAAGAACATCCCTTGGGATATTTATGTGAATAGGTTTTCTACTATTTAAGGTTTCGTTAAATGCCTTCTCAAAGTAGCCTACATCAGGGGTTTCAACAAAGTATCCCTTAAAAAAATTCAAAAATTCCATTGGTATTTCTTGGAAGTAATTTTCTCCAATATATTTTTTTTGGCATCTTCCAGTTATGCACAAAACTGAAGAACTGTCTTTGTATGCCGTTGCAATACCAGTAGTTAAGTTTGTTGCCCCAGGACCAGCAGTTGCCAAGCAAACGCCAACATAATTAGTTATTCGCGCATATCCATCCGCTGCATGTGCTGCCCCTTGCTCATGTCTAACCATTATATTTTTTACATCTTCATTTTCATCTAACGCTTTATATAGTGGATAAATTTGCTCTCCTGGATAAGAGAAGATGGTTTTTATATTCTTCTCCTTAAAAAAATCCAATATTGCATCCATAAATTTCATGTTATCACTTAGGGTTTTAAATGTTGATATCTTCATCTTCATCCAAATACAATCTATATTGCTCGATATCGTCTCCTAACTTATTTATAAATATCCTTGCAACTCTTCCAGGGTCTCTTGATTTTGTTATGGCCCTACCAACTATCAAAATGTCATAGTTTTTAATTAATTCATCAACATTTTCTGGACTAACTCCACCAGCAATTGCCAATATTGCATTCATATCCTCCCTACTTATTCCAAACTCCTTCTTAATTCCAAATGTTTCCTCATCAATCCCTCTATGCAAAATAACAACGTCTGGCTTTAACTTTAAGGATTTATATAGATTAATTGGATTTTCCACATTCATCATGTCCAAATAACTCATTATTCCGCATTTTTGGCATTCATGGATGCCCTTTATTATTGTTGATTTTGGGGCAACTCCGCTTATGGCAACTGCGTTTGCCGTGCTTTCAAATGCCATCCTAACCTCAACTCTTCCAGTATCGAGAGTTTTTAAATCAGCAACAATAAATCCATCAAAATTTTCTCTGATAATTTCAATAACCTCAATACCAAACTTCTTGATTAATGGAGTCCCTGCCTCAAGAATAATCCTATCGCTTTTTGGTAGAGCATTTAAAATAAACTCCAAATTCTCAATTGTAGGAACATCCAATGCCACTTGCAAATAAGGAGGCCTTTCCAACCTAACATCCCTAAAGCCTACGAGTGGATGCAGTGCCCTGTATTTTTCTTTCTTTATTTTTTCTTTTGAAGGATATTCATTTAAAGCCCTGTTTATTGCTAATTTTGTTGCTCCATAATAATATTGGAATAATTTTCTTTTAGTTAGTGTTGTTAAAGGAACATCTGGAACTGAGACGGTTGCGATTATCTTCAAATCTTCCTCTAAATCCAAATCCGCTATTGCTTTTGCTATCCCATACTGAATAACACCGTTTAGTAATTCATCATGTATTTCATTTTCTATTGGATGCCTTGGCACCACCAAAGTTAGTGGCCTAACAATCAAATTTGGTCTTAGATTGGCGAATAATGGACATGGAGTTCTTGTTAGTGCATTTGTAAATGCTTCATCTATTTCTTTACCTTTTCCAATGATTAGATTAACTACTGCTTTAACCTCGTTTCCAAAAACTGCCTCTCCAAATTTTATCATAGTATCATCCTTTTTATTTTATGATGCTTCCACTTGCATCTCTCTTATATTTCCCAAATTCGGTTATAAACTTCAACTTATCTCCCCAAAATACCGGACCGTCTTTGCAAACACAGAAGCCCTCATCATCTACACAACATTGCCCACAAATTCCAATACCACATTTCATATATCTCTCCATTGAGACTTGTACAGGGATGTTGTATTCATTTGCAATCTCAACGACCTTTTTCATCATTATCTCTGGCCCACAAGTTATGATTAAATCAAATTTCTCTTCTTTAAGAATCTCACTCATCTTCTGTGTTGTGAATCCATGGAATCCATAACTTCCATCGTCAGTGCAAATCTCTAATTCTCCACAATTTTCAAATCTATCCAAAAACAAAAGTTCTTCCTTAGTTCTTGCTCCAATGATGGTTTTTATTTCAATGCCTTGTTTTGCAAACTCCTCAACCGCAGCAATAATTGGGGCGCCTCCAATCCCCCCTGCAACAGCCAAAATTCTATCCCCTAACGGTTCAAAATATGTTCCATAAGGTCCTCTAACTCCTATTAAATCCCCCTCTTGAAGTTCGTGCATTTTTGCTGTGAAGTTCCCAACCTTTGCTATACTAAAACCTGTTTTTGTTGAAAATCCAAATGGTTTTTCATCAACTTCAGGAATCCAGAGCATGGCAAATTGTCCTGGTTTAAAATCAAAATCTCTATCTATTATGAATGTTTTTACACTTGGGGATTCAGTTATAATTTCTTTTATTTTACAAATAATTGGCTTTTCCATAGTATCACCATAAAGTTAATAATAGAAAACTTTATTAAACTTTGGGGATATATAATCGTTCTGCAATAAATGACATTTATTGATATAATAACTGAATTTAGGATTAAATTGCTCTTTTTTAAATTTAAAGGCAGATGATGATATTATCCCCGTCTGATTTGTGATGAGGGAGTTTCTCTGATGCCTATTTTTAATTAATTTAATAATATAGGATTTTTGTAGTTATTAATCCCAAGACGCCAAAAAATATTGAAATTCCCCAAATTATAAGAACGATTTCATACTCCTTCATGGGTTTCTTTTTTAGTATAATCCTTGGTAGGGATAAGTAACCTCCTTCAACATAAAGTTTTCCATTTTTTAATACTGTTGGCTTGTGCTCTTCCCTCCTTGTAACTCCAGCGCTATAGAATTTTAATCCTGCATCTAAGATATATGGCATCATAATAATCAAAAATGGCAAAATAATACCCTTCCAAATCGCCATTGTTGCCAAAAACGCCCCTATTGGTAACGTTCCAACATCTCCTGGGAAGACTTTTGCTGGATATTTGTTAAATATAAACAATCCTAAATAAGACATCACAAAAATAATAACCAACTGGAATCCGTTTAAATCTCCAATAGTCAATAAACACAAACCCAAAAATATTGATGAGATTATCCCCACACCAATCTCAAGTCCATTAAATCCTGCGAGCATGTTTGTTAAATTTGATGCTATGGAAACACCCAACATTAACAAAAACAAATGAAAAATATTCATATTTAGCAATATCCCTACCGGGAGTGCAGAAATCCCGAGGAAGATGAGTTTTTCTTTTGGCGAGAGTTTTGCAATATCATCGATAATTCCAATAATCCCAGATAACACCACAATAACTAAAATATAAGGATTGAAAAATGGCAAAACTACGGTGTTTGTGATAAGAGGTGCAAAGCCCCCCATTTCTGCAACTTTTATTTTTTTCCCCTTATGCAAATCTATTCCATATTTTACGTTTATCATTTTTTTTATGATGAACTTTGTAAGTACTAAGGATAGGATAAACGCTATAATAAAATGTTCCATTATTTCACCTATGCTATATTATAACGTGTGGGAATTTTAACTTTATGATTTTGTGGGGATTAAATATCCAATTTAAATGACAATAAATTTATATACCTTTGTTGTTTTAATCTTTTGTTGTTTTAATTTTGGAATATTAGAGGGTGGAAAGGATGACCGAATATCTTAACAAAATATCTGAGTTTTTTAAAAGTCATGGGTATATAAAGATATTTCTTATTGTCTTAGTAATATCGTTAATAAGTTTTCAATTAAGAGCACAGCCAGCAGATATGGGGTTTACGAACTATCCTGAATTAAAAAAAATGTTTTCTGATGAACATGGGAGAATGTATCTTGTAGCATTAGACCCCTATTACTACCTAAGGTTGAGTGAAAACTTATACAAACATGGGTATGTTGGGGAAACACTGAAGGAAGTTGATGGGAAGAAAGTCCCTTACGATACATGCCAATACGCTCCCCCTGGACATCCAGTAAGTTGGGAACCACCAGTAATATGTATTGTTGAACTCTTACTCTATGAAATATGGCATTCCATTGACCCAACAGTAAGTATTATGAACGCTGCCTTCTGGGTTCCAGCAATTCTTAGTATGTTGTTGGGGATTCCAATATACTTCATAATTAGGAGGGCAACGTTAAGTGACATTGGAGGGATTGTTGGGGCATTGTTGTTAATTTCCTCCCCTGGGTTGTTATATAAAACATCGGCAGGTTTTGCAGATACTCCAATATTTGAGGTTTTGCCAATCTTATTCATAGTATGGTTTATTATTGAGGCAATACACAATCAGAACAACATTAAAAAATTATTGGCATTTGGGGGTTTATCAGTTGTATTAACTGCATTATACCCAAAAATGTGGAGTGCTTGGTGGTATGCGTTTGATATTGTTTCAGTTTCTTTAGTAATCTATGGAATTTATTTAATGGTGTCAAAAAAATTAGGCAAAACAATCCAGCATGAAAATACCAAGCATATATTGTATTTAATAGGATTTTACATAATTGGTAGTACATTCTTGATTTCATTGATTCATGGTGTGGATGTAGTGGTTAGTGCTGTTACGTCTCCATTGGGTTATCAAGTGGCTTTAACTACAACAACCGAACATACAACAGGATGGCCAAATGTATATACAACAGTAGCAGAACTTTCAAAACCAAAATTTGCAGATATTGTTAACAACTCAATTGGAGGAAAGACTTTATTTATATTGGGTATTATTGGGATATTTATTTCATTCCTATCTTTGAGAAGTGGTAAGAAGGAGTTTGATGTCAAATATGCGATACTGCTAACCATTTGGCTACTTGCAACAGGATATGCCGCTACAAAAGGTATCAGATTTGCTGCTTTAATGGCCCCGCCTTTGGCAATTGGTGTCGGTATATTAACCGGGCAAATAGAAAGACTAATTATAATGAGTAGGGACGGATTGGTAAAATATGCTCTCTATCCAACAATTGGGTTAGTGTTTTTATTGAGTATCGCAAAATATGGTGCTAAAATTCCGCAAATCCTCATTCCAACAACTTATGTGCCGATTGCCGCTTATGCCTTCTTGGCATCAATTGCCATATTGATATTGTATAAGATTGTGGATATTGTAACTTCAAATAACGAACTAAAATTAAAGAAGGGGTTTTCTTTAGCATTAGCAGTTGCTTTAGTCCTTCCACCACTTGCAAATGCAGTCCCATTCTACACAGCACCAACATTCAACAATGGATGGAAGGAAAGTTTAGATTGGATTAAAAACAACACCCCAAACAACGCTGTTATAACATGTTGGTGGGATAACGGACACATCTATACGTGGGCTACAAGAAAGATGGTAACATTTGATGGAGGTAGCCAAAATTCCCCAAGGGCTTACTGGGTAGGTAGGGCATTCTCAACATCAAACGAAGAACTTGCAGTTGGAATATTGAGGATGCTTGCCACAAGTGGAGATGAGGCATTTAGGGAAGGTAGTGTACTTATGAACAAAACACATAACAACGTCTCAAAAACCGTAAAGATATTGAATGAAATACTTCCAGTAAACAGAAGTACTGCATACAAAATTTTAACAGAAAAATATGGTTTGACAGATAAAGAGGCAAAGGAAGTATTAAATGCCACACATCCAGAAAATCCAAATCCGGATTATCTAATAACCTACAACAGAATGACTGATATCGCTCCTGTGTGGAGTATGTTCGGTAATTGGAACTTTGATTTACCACCAAATACACCAAATGAAAAGAGAGATAAAGGATACTACTTTAAAGGAAAAGGAATGATAAACAATAACTCAATCGTTACTCAAGTACAAGTTGGAAATCTCTACTATATAACGAATATTCCATTCACATTAGAGAACATAACAACTGCAGCAGTTGCCTATGAGAACGGAAGAGCAAAAGTTGTTGGACAAGTGAAGTTCCACAAAATAATTATAAAAACTCCAAAAGAAGTTATTGGAAAAGTTATTGATAATGAAGGGCAATTAAGTGAGGTTGTAAGAATAGAGCCCGATGGAAGAATCTATGTATGGGTAGTGTCAAAGAACCTTGAAGATAGTGTATATACAAGATTACATTTACTCGATGGGTATGGATTAAAGCATATAAAATTGGTTAAAGCAAGTTATGATCCAACAAACTTTGGGGTTCAGCCAGGATTTAAGGTTTATAAGGTAGATTATGGAACTGAATATCTAAAATAATCCAAAAATTAATATTTCCTATTTTTCTTTTTTGCTTTCTAAATTTCAGAGGGAAAATATGAGGGAATATTTAATAAAAGATTCCAAAGTTGCAAATCTTCTTTTTGATAAATCAGAATACATAAAAATAAGAGAAGATATGGTGAGAGAAATAAACAGTGGAAAGGTATCAGAACAAGAGTTAATGTATCTAAAATCTCTTACATTTGGATTTGATGTTTATTTAAAAGTATTAGATAGGTTTATTCCATGTAATCCAAAAGAATTATCGAGTGATGCAACTTTGGTGGATTTAGTAGAAGAACTTTTGAAGGTTTCAATATTTTTGTTAGATAGTAATATCAAAGGAAGGGATTCAAGTATTGGTGGAGATATTGACGATATTTGGAAATGGGAAGAATACATGTGTAAAGAACATAATCTAAACCTTAAAAAGTCATATTATACAGATTTAGGTTATTATTGGGATAATTATGGAGATTATATATTTGGAATAAACAAAGACGATGAAAATGAGGTAATATTGATATGCCGTGATGTACATGGCAATACAGGAATTTTAAAAGTTCCATTAGATGACTTTATTGAAGATGTAGTTAAATTGTCAGAAGAGTATCTAAGATTTGAAATTTCAGAATGTCCAAAAACTTTGGAGATATATGAATGGGAGATAAATGGAATAAAAGAAAAACTCAATAAACTATATAGTTTTTTAAAAAAATAACTTTTATATCATTAAAAGACAAAGGGGTTTTTATGTTTCTCTTAGACCCATTTTCTGGGATTAGTGGAGATATGTTTTTATCGGCGATGATTGATTTTGTTGATAGAGGAGATCTTATAAATACCATCAAAAAAGTTATTGATGTTGATATTGAAATAAAAAAGGTTAAAAAATGCCATATAGTGGCGAATAAAGTTGATATAATCCCAAAGGATGTTGATTATAAGACAGATACCTATAAAGACATCAAAAACATTATTAAAAACTCCAATATTCAGGAAGATGTTAAAATCTCTGCATTAGAAATTTTAAAGATATTGGCTGAGGCTGAAAGCAAAGTTCATAATATAAGTATAGGGGATGTACATTTCCACGAAGTTGGGAATTATGATACAATAACTGATATAGTTGGAGCATCTTATATAATAAATAAATTAAATTTAAAAGATAAATGCCTATATAAGCCAATAAATGTTGGAAATGGATTTGTAAGAACTGAGCATGGATTATTGCCAGTTCCAGCACCAGCAACGGCAGAGATATTGAAAGGGCTTAAAATATCCTTCTCTGATATAAAAGAGGAATTAACAACACCAACTGGAGCAGCAATAATAAAATACATAAACCCAAAATTAGTTGAAGGAAGTTTTATAATAAAAGAGGTTTCTTATGGATCTGGAGATAAAGATTTGGAGATACCAAATGTTTTAAGAGTTTTTAGAGTTGAAAATATAAAGAGGGAAGATATAGTTTTATTGGAAACGAATGTTGATGACATTTCAGCAGAGATATTGGGTTACCTATATGAAGTTTTAGATGGGAAGGTTAGGGATTTACACTTTATCCCAACTCATATGAAGAAGAATAGGCCTGCCTGCACAATTAGGGCTATTGTTGATAAAGGCAGAGTTGAGGAGGTAACTAAGATTATAATGAGAGAAACTGGCACTTTGGGAGTTAGAATATTTAATATAGAGAGAATAACAGCAGATAGAGAGTTTAAAACTATAAAGTTGTTTGATGAAGATGTTAGAATAAAATTTGGAAAAATTGATAATGAAATAATCTCAGAAAAACCAGAGTTTGAGGATTTGAAGAAGATATCTAAAAAATATGGCATTCCATTAAAAGATTTGTATAAAATTATTTTCTCAAAGCATTTGAGATGAGGGATTTTCATGAGGGTTGAGGTTTTAAGATTAGGACATAGAGGAGATAGGGATAAAAGGATATCAACACATGTTGCTTTAACAGCAAGAGCCTTAGGGGCTGATAAGATAATATTTACTGTAGAAGATGAACATGTTGAAGAAAGTGTAAAGAAGGTTGTAGAAAATTGGGGAGGAAATTTTAAATTTGAAGTTGTAAAAAAATGGAAGGGATATGTTAAAAATTTTAAAAATAATGGAATCGTGGTTCATTTAACAATGTATGGAGCAAGTGTCAATGAGATAATAAATGAGATAAAAGAGAAATTTAAAGAAAAGGATATTTTAATTATTATAGGGGCGGAGAAAGTTCCAAAAGAAGCGTATGAACTTGCTGATTATAACATATCCATTGGGAATCAACCACATTCGGAAGTTGCTGCACTTGCAATTTTTTTAGATAGATTATTTGAAGGGGAAACACTCTATAGAGAATTTGAAAATGCAAAGATTAAGATAGTTCCTTCAAATGATAAAAAGGTTGTTATAAGATCTGACAGTGTGATTACGAGAATCCTTTCTTTATTAGCTCTTTACTGCACTCTTTAATCACTTCATAGAATGATAATCCATATTTGTGGCTTAAATATTCTATACAGTTTGATACCATTGCTATAAACCTAACAAACCCAATATTGCTCTTTTCAGACGTTAGGTAATTTCCCTCAACATCTAAAATCGATTTATCTCTTCTATGCTTTTCTTCTATCTTTGGTCTCTTCATATACTCGCTTATTATGTTCTCTGCCTTCTTTTTATGGTTTGTAGAGACCAGATACTTAGGTTTTTCTGATTTTCCATCAACACTGCAACGATTTTAACTCTACCAACATCGGGAATATTGACCACTTTCTCGGATAATCTAAACTTTATTCCATTAATAGTCCTTAATTTAAGCTTTTCTTTCTCGAAATCCCTCTTAAATAGTCCTTCTACCTTAACCTTCTTACCGAAATATTCAACTATCAGGTTTTCCCTAAGTTTACCAATATATTCCATTCCCAATTCTTTAGATTCCTTCATAATTTTCTTTGTCGTTACAAAAGTGTCTACTACGACCGTCCCGATATCTATATGAGTTAAGAATCTAATAATTTCGATGAATATGTCTGTGGATTTTTTGCCAAGTGGTTTTATTGTAGTGTAAATCGAATATATCCCTTTTTTCGTGATAAATACAGCAGTTTATCTGCTCTTGATATGGTTTGCTATGTCTTTCGATGTAGTTATATCGAATATTGCAACCATAAACCTTTTTACTCCATCTCCTTAGTAGCGTTGAATCGATTATTGCAGTGTATTTAAATCTATTGTCATCAAAAATATCGGGAAGGTTGGATAGTTGAGTATACAAACAAAACTCATTTTCTGATAGTTTTTTGTAGGTTTTTAACGATAGTCGTTCTGTGAATTCCCGAGACATACTCTGAAAATGCTTTGATAGTTTTTATTGGCGTTAGTGTTCTAACTTGTGCGAACTTAGATAACTCCTCCGAACAGTTAAATCCTAAACTATTTATAGAATTAGTGAGTATACTATTAAGTGCTGTTAGCATGGAGGTTTCACCGTTTTTTAACGAGTTATTTAAGTACTACCTATTTCTATTTTTTGGTCTTAATTTTAATAGTGTTAAAATCACACTATCAGTTAAGAAAGATTAAGAACTATTGAAATTTTTGTAATGTTAATAATTACAAAGAAATTCACAAAGAACTACAATATCCACAAAAAGGGGGAAATATGCAGAACGTTGATAAAATTATAAAAAAACTAAATCCAAAATTTAGAAACATTGAAGGCAAAAAACTCCTTATTGCCATTGCAGTAGATGAGAATAAAAATGTCCTTATGACTGCTTTTATGAGTGAAGAATCATTAAGAAAGACGCTTGAAACTGGATTGATGCATTATTACTCCACAAGTAGGGATAAGATTTGGATGAAAGGAGAGGAAAGTGGTAATATACAAAAGGTTAAGGAAATATATAGGGATTGTGATGGTGATGCTTTGTTGTTTGTTGTTGAGCAGAAGGGAGTAGCATGTCATGAAGGTTATTATTCCTGCTTCCATAGGAAACTTGAAAATGGAGAAATAGTCATTATCGACCGAAAATAATATATATTTGAACATATACAAGTAACTGAACTTTTTGTACTTTTAACTTATTTTAACTCCCCAGGACGGGCGGCATACTATAAAAAATTTTAAACGTATTAATATAACCCCAATAAATAAGCGTAAATTTTCAAAATAAGGGTTGTTTTTTAATTTTTTATTATTCCTAATTATTTATAGTCATTATTAATTGTAATGTAAAATTTAAATGAACAAATGCAAGAGTTTAAAATAGACTTAAAATAAAATATATAATTAGGATTTAAGATTATCGAGGTGATGGATAATGGAAAGATATAATGAAGATTATGAAGTTAATTTGGAAGAAAAAAACATTCCTATTGAGGAATTAGATTTAAAAAACAAGAATATAACGGTAGATACATGCGTCGTTATTGATGGAAGAATAACTGAACTAATAAAAAAAGGTGTTATTAAAGATAGTAAAATAATAATTCCAGAGGCAGTAGTTTCTGAACTTGAATATCAGGCAAATAGGGGTAGAGAGATTGGTTACAAGGGGATTGAAGAGTTAAGGCATATGGTGGAAATTGCAAAGGAATACAACATTGAAATTGAATACTATGGAGAAAGACCCACAAGAGAGGAAATTGCACTTGCTAAAAGTGGAGAAATAGATGCAATGATTAGAAAGGTTGCAAAAGAAACGAACTCAATACTCTTAACAAGTGATTGGATTCAATATAATTTGGCATTGGCACAAGAAATTGAGGCATATTACTTAGAGGTAAAAGAAGAAAAGGTTGAATTAGTTTTAGATAAGTATTTTGATGAGTTGACAATGTCAGTCCACTTAAAAGAAGACTGTGTTCCTTATGCAAAGAGAGGCAGGCCAGGAGAGATTAAACTTGTTCCTATTGGAGATAAAGAACTTACAAAAGAAGATATGGAAGAAATCATAGACAACATCATAAAATACACTGAACAAAATAACGGATTAATCGAAATTCAAAGGAGGGGGGCAACAGTAATCCAACTTGGAAATATAAGGATTTCAATTGCAAGACCACCATTCTCTGAGGCATTGGAGGTTACAGCAGTAAGACCAATAGCAAAGGTTTCTTTAGAGGATTATGACCTATCAGATGAATTATTAGAGAGGTTGAAGGAAAAAGCAGAGGGTATATTTGTTTCAGGTGCTCCAGGAAGTGGTAAATCAACATTCGTTTCAGCACTTGCAGAATTCTACAAAAATCAAGGAAAAATAGTAAAAACTATGGAAAGTCCAAGGGATTTACAAGTTGATAAGGAGATTACACAATATGCCCCTCTTGAAGGCAGTATGGAAAAAACTTGCGATATTCTTCTATTAGTTAGACCAGATTATACAATATACGATGAAGTGAGAAAAACAAAGGACTTTGAAATATTTGCAGATATGAGGATGGCTGGAGTTGGGATGATCGGGGTTGTTCACGCATCAAAGCCAATAGATGCCATCCAAAGGTTAATTGGCAGGGTTGAGTTGGGAGTTATTCCCCAAATTGTCGATACAGTAATATTCCTCAAAGATGGGAGAATAGAGAAGGTTTATGAGGTAAGTTTTACAGTTAAGGTTCCTTATGGAATGAAAGAAGCAGATTTGGCAAGACCAGTAATTGAGATTAAGGACTTTGAGACAAAGAGAACTGAATATGAAATCTACACCTATGGGGAAGAAGTTATTGTTATGCCAATAAAGGAGGATGAGTTTGAAAGGTCTCCAGTTTATAAGTATGCTGAAGAGAAGTTGGGGGAGATATTGAAGAGGTTCCTTCCAAAGAAAGCAAAACCAAAAGTTAAGGTTTTAGACTACAACACTATTGAGTTGAGAGTTCCAGAAAAATATATTGGTTCAATTATAGGAAAGGGAGGAAGAGAAATCTCAAAATTGGAAGACATTATTGGATTGAAAATTAGCGTTAGAGCAAAAGAAGACGTTGAGGAATTTGAAAATGAAGGATTATCTTACGAATACATATCAGAATATGAGTTTACAAAACTCAAAGAAGTTGGAAAACATATAGTTGTGGATGTTGGGGAGGACTTTGCTGGAGCAAATATAAAGATTTATGTTGATGGGGATTACTTATGCTCAGCAACAGTAAGTTCAGATGGAACTGTTAAGATAAACAAAAAAACAAGTATTGGTAAAGAATTATTAAAGGCAATGAAAAAAGGTAAAGATATCTACGTAGATTTGGCATAAAAAATTATTTAAACATATTTCTAACTTTTTCATCTGATTTCATGACTTTTTCTTTTTGTTTTTTTCTGTATTCAATCAACTTCTCTGCTATTTTTTCATCTTGCAAACCTAAAATTTCAAGTGCTAAAATAGCAGCGTTCTCTCCCCTATCTATCCCAACTGTTGCAACTGGAATTCCTGGAGGCATTTGAACAGCACTTAGCAAAGCATCCATTCCATCCAATTTACTTTCAACAGGAACTGCAATAACAGGTTTTGTTGTCAAACTTGCAACAACTCCAGGCAAGTGAGCGGCTAAACCAGCAATTGCTATAAACACTTTTGCATTAGAGTTTTTAACAATTTCCTCAACCAAATCTGGAGTTCTGTGGGCAGAGGCAACCCTAACCTCAAACTCAACGTCAAATTCTTTTAAAACATTTGTTGCCTTTTCTGCAATTTTTAAATCACTCTCACTTCCCATAATTATACAAATCATGTTTTCACCATTTTATTCATTTATTTTTTTACGAAAGACTTTTATTATTTGGGACGTATATTTAATTTATGGAGGTGTTGTTATGAAAACTCTTGAAAATTTACTCAAGGCAACCGAACCTCCAGAGGAATGTCCATCATGTGGGCATTCAAAGAACTACTATGTTGCAATAGATATGCTTTCCCTTTAATTAAAAATATTTTTGGGGTATTATGAAAGAAAAGACCTTCATATTATTAAAACCCGATGCGGTTAAGAGGAAATTGATTGGAAAAATTATAAAAAGATTTGAAGATAGGGGATTTGAGATCGTTGAGATGAAAATGCTAACACTTTCAAGGGAAATGGCGGAAGAATTTTACAAAATACATAAGGGAAAGGAATTCTATGAAAGATTAATAGAATTTATGACATCTGGTAGGATTGTGGTGATGGTTGTTGAAGGGGAGAATGCAATATCTGCGGTTAGAAAGATGATAGGAAAAACAAATCCAGCAGAAGCAGAACCGGGAACAATAAGGGGAGATTTTGCATTATCAACTCCAGACAATATAATCCATGCATCAGATTCAAAGGAAAGTGTTGAAAGGGAAATAAAGATGTTTTTTGGGGATTAAAATATTATTGATAAACATCCCTAATCCTCTCACACAAAACCTCAAAATCCTCCTTTTTATGCCCAACGTTTATACTTACCCTTATTCTTTCTGAACCTCTTGGAACTGTTGGATACCTAATCCCAACACAGAAGATGTTATTTTTTATTAAATGCTCAGCAATAAGCACAGTTTTTTCTTTAAAAATGAATGGATAGATTGGAGTTATATTATCCTCTTCAATAAATCCATTTTCTTTAAAAATTCTATTTGCTGTTTTGATGTTTTTTTGAAGTTTTTTAACTATATCGGTTTTTTCAATAATCTCAAATGCCTTAATACAACCTTCAACAATACACGGTGGCAGAGAAGTTGAATAGATAAAACTCCTTGAAGTGTTTATTAAGTACTCTACAACCTCCTCAATCCCACAAACAAATCCTCCTAAACCACCAATAGCCTTTGATAAAGTTCCAATTTGGATGATGTTGTCAGAAGGTTTTAAATTGAGGTGCTTTAATGTTCCTCTCCCATTGCCCAAAACTCCTGTGCCATGAGCGTCATCAACAATTAAAATAGCATTAAACTCATCCGCTATTTTCTTTAAATCTCTAAGAGGGGCAACATCACCATCCATACTAAAGACACCATCAGTTATAATGAATAGATTGTTGTATTTTTTCCAATTCTCCTCGATTAAATTAACTAAATGCTCCACATCACAATGATTGTAAATCAAAACATCCGCCTTACTTAACCTACAACCATCAATAATAGAGGCGTGGTTAAGTTTATCACTCAAAATCAAATCTCCTTTTTTGCAAAGTGCAGAGATAACCCCAACATTTGTTGCATAGCCAGACGAATAAACCAAAGATCTTTCTACCTCTTTAAATTCAGCTATTTTCCCCTCCAATCTTTGATGATTTATGTTTCCAGATGTTAATCTTGAACCAGTTGAGCCAACCCCATACTTCAGGCCTTCTTTTACTGCCTCAACAACCTTTGGATGCTTTGATAGGCATAGATAATCATTTGAAGAAAAATCCAAAACTCCATCATTTTTTTCCCTAAAAAATCTATATAAGCCATTACTTTTTATAATTTCAATTTCCTTTCTCAATTTTTCCCTAAACATAAAAATCCCTTTTTATTTTATAATGAATGGCTTGTTTTCTAATTTGTTTATTAAATCATCTATATTAACATCATCTTTAACAAAAAACACTCTTCCTCCATTCTCTCCTTTTTCTTTTAAATTTGTAATCCTAAAATAACCCTTTTTAGTTGCAACATAGCCAGTTGTGTAACTTTTATTATCTGATGTGCAGAGTTCCGCTATAATTCCCAAATGAATAACCTTAGATGCAATTGCAATAGCATCAACAGTCCTTTCTGTCCCTAATTTTTCCTTTAAAATATTCTCCTTTAGTTCTTTTGTTGTATCTATATTTTTAACCCTAATGCCCCTTTCCTTATCTGGCTCTAATCTTTCTCCCCTTAAATTTAAAATTGCCGCTCCTCTCATTCCTCCTTTATCAATTATTTTAAATGCGTAATCTATTAGTTCATTTGGAATACCTTCATTTTTTAATATTTCTCTTGCTTTTTCTCTTGCTTCTTCTTTATTTTTGCATTCTATTGTTTTTATTGGCAAGTGGTTGATGTATTTTATTTCCTCCTTAATTTCCTCAATCTTTAAGTTTATAAAGTCTGGAGTTCCATTTTCATGCATTAATGCCCTTCTTATTAATTCTCTCGCAACATTTTCAATCTCCTCCTTATCCACAATCCTCTCTGCTCCAGATATGTGTTTTCCGTTTTTTGATGCCCTCATTTTTATACCATACATTTAATTCACCAAAATTTATTATTTTAAGTGCTGTTTTATATTCTGTAGTTATAATTTGTTTATTTGAATTTATAATTTAAATTTATCATGATTGATCATTAATGTTAAAACGAACAATTTATCATTATTTTTCATTAAAGACATTTATCACGATTTATAATGAGCAAAAAAGTATATATATTTGTTTTTTCAATGTATAATCAGGTGTAAAATTGAGTTAGGGAATATTAATTATACCTTGCGAATTATTACAATATTAGATAGGGTGATAATATGGAAACAAAATTAAACAACATCAATAACATTAACTATGAGGTTGCTGAAGATATTGAGCAAATCACAACAGATTTGAAGAGACCATTTAGAGGCAGTAAGTTGGTAGAAATTTTAGGGTATGCAGTAGGTTTAATTATAATAGGTTCTATGCTTGTATAAAGTAGCCAAAAGAGCATTAGGTATATAAGCAAATTAAGATAAAATAAAACTGCTATTTTACTACAAAGGCATGCATACTGTTTATAAGTTAGGTGCTATTTTTGGGAAGATTATCATGATTAATAATGATTAAATAATGTATTTTAATAACATTGAAAGATTTAGATATATAGTCATTAGATTTTCTAATGTATATTTTTGCTATTAAACTTATTTTAAGAAAATTATTTATACCATTTTTTACATTTTAAAAATAAAAGCATTGGAGGTATTGCTATGAAAAAAATTGATGTTACTGGAGATATATGTCCAGTGCCAGTATTAAAAACAAAAAAGGCATTGGAAGAGTTAGGTGGTGGGGAAGAGTTAGAGGTTGTTGGAGATTACAAACCAGCATTAGAAAATATAAAAAGATTTGCAGAGAGTAATGGATATACTGTTGTTTCTGCAGAAGAAACAGATAGTGGATTTAGAATAGTTATTAAAAAATAATAAAGGTGGGAGTTTGAAATTCACAGTTATTATTACAACTGCTCCTTATGGAAAAGAAAGGGCATACTCTGCATTAAGATTTGCTTTAACTTCATTATTGGAAGGAATTGAGGTAAATATATTCTTACTTGAAGATGGTGTCTATGTTGCAAAGAAAAACCAAAACCCAAGTGAAGTTCCAAATTATTTAGAGTTTTTGAAGAATTGCATTGAGATGGGGGCAAAAGTTAAGGCATGCGGACCTTGTGGAAAGGCCAGGGGAATTAGCGACGATGACTTAATTGAAGGTGTTGAGTTTGGAACAATGCATGATTTGGTTGCGTTTGTTAAGGAAGGTGATAAGGTTATTACATTCTAAAATATATACTCAAAAATTCCATTACAAGTTTTTCATATAAATTATTCTTGTTCTCGGGCCTAATTTTATTCATCATGCATCTTTTTTTCCATTCTTCACATAAATTTTTATCAACATACTTCAACAAATTACAATCTCCCCCCAAAACGTGGCTTTTAAAATAATCATAATTTAGGTTATACTCTTTTTCCAAAAAATAATCAAGATAATCGTATATTTTTAAGTTCTCATCAAGGGGTATATCATATTTTAATCGTATGTTGTACTTCCACAAATTATCAATTTTTATATGTAAGTCGTATCCTAAACAAAAGGAATACTCTGCATTGGTTTTTGGTTTGAAGAATTCAAAAACATTTCCTTCATAAAAATGAGTAATTTTTCTTTCCAAATTAGATATGTGATTTATATCTGGAATAATACAGCCAAAATAGAAGTTATCCAAATCGATTTTATCTATTTTTATTCTATTATCCAAGTATAACTTTCCAAGAACCAAATGAGCATAAGCGTTAGGGCATTGTTACCCCCAAATGCATGTTATTAGATTTTTTAATGAAATGTTTATATATTCTAATTACTATATTTTGTAACAAATAGGATATAAAGGTGGTTATTTGCTTGGGGTGTGTGTTAGGACTAAAGATGGTTTTGAGATATTTAAGCAATTTGAATATATAGATTGGGGTCTGCATTTTTGTCCATACAACAAAAATATGGAGAATATTGTGGGATTCCATGCTCCAATTGTAGATTTAGGGATTCCAAATAATAATTCCCTAAGCATTCTAAAAAACACTGTTGATATGGTTTCCAATTATGATTATCTAACACTTCACATAACCAATGGGAAAGAACCAGATCTTGATGTTCTAATCTCAAACTTATCTGAGTTAGTTGATTATGCAAAAAAAAGGAACGTAAAAATATGTATTGAGAATTTAAAAGATGGTTTTTCATCAAATCCAAATAATTTAATCGAAATAGCAGATATTACTGATTGTTTGATAACCTATGACATAGGACATGTTGATTATAAAGATAGGATTAAGTATGTAGATATCTTTTCAGATAGAATATACAATGTTCATGTTTATGAAAAAGAAGTGCCAAAAATCGGCCATATTGCCCCAAAGAACCTTGAAAATCTAAGGCCAGTGTTGGATAAACTTTTAGATATTGGTTGTGATTTTTGGTTTATTGAACTTATGGATATTGAAGATATAATAAGAACCAAGAACATGTGTGAGGAATATTTGAAAGAGCATAGGTGATTAAATGTATATTGATTTTAAGGAATCATTTAATAAGTTAGAACTCTCAGGGGATACATTTAAGATCATAGATGAATTTGGAATAAAGTTAAAAGATATTGCGATAGGCGAATTTTCTGGAAAAGATAGTGCCGCTGCGATAATAGAAGCGTTTAGAGAATTTGATGTTATATTGCCTGTAGTTGCATTTACTGGGACAGATTATGGAGATAAAAAGATATTTTACAAAAATTGGGAACTTCTAAACGATAGGGTAAAAAATCTTTATAATGACAAGGTTCTTCTACCTTTGCATTTCATGTTTGAACCAAAGTTATGGAACGCATTAAACGGAAGATTTGTTTCCCTAATCATTAAAAAATTTGGATTTTACACACCATGCATAGGATGTCATGCATATTTGAGGATTTTGAGGATTCCATTATCAAAGCATTTAGGGAGTGTAATAATAGGTGGAGAAAGAATTCATCACAATGGCGACTTTAAAATTGATCAAGTAGAGATGGTTTTGGAGATTTATGAAAGAATATGTAATGAATTGGGTGTTAAATTAAAACTTCCAATAAAATACGTTAAAGAGAATAGTAAGATAAAAGATATTATCGGAGTTGATTGGAAACAGGGGAAGAGACAGTTTTCTTGTGTATTTAGTGGGAACTATAGAGATAAGGATGGAAAAGTTATATTTGAAGAAGAAAAGGTTAGAAAGTTCCTAAATGAATTTATATATCCAGTTTCTGTTGAGATTGTTAAGAGAGGATATGTGGAAGATTTTAAATATATTGAAATTGTTAAGGAATTTATTTAAAACCAAAAGTGATATCATGAGGACAATACTGGTTTTGTTGGACGGCTTGGGGGATAGACCTTCAAAGGCGTTAAATAATAAAACTCCATTGGAGGCTGCAAACACACCAAATTTGGATGAATTTGCAAAAAGAGGGGCAACTGGGCTTATGATTCCATATAAAGAAGGAATTCCATTGGGTTCTGAAGTAGCTCACTTCTTACTTTGGGGATACAGTTTAAACGACTTTCCCGGGAGGGGATTTATAGAATCTCTTGGGGAAGATATAGAGGTTAAAGAAAACGAAATCTACTTAAGAGCAACATTTGGTTTTGTTGAAAAATGCAATGGGGGGTTATTAGTTAAAGATAGGAGAACAAAAAACGTAACAAAAGAAGAAATAGACGAACTCATAGATAGTTTGCCAAATTATGTCAATGGCTATGAGTTTGAATTAAAACATTCTTATGACACACATTGTATTTTAATAATTAGGGAAGAAAATGGATGGATTTCTGATAAAATTTCAGACAGCGACCCATTTTATAAAAATAAACATGTTATGAGGGTTTGCCCAATAAAAAAACTCTGCAAAAATAAGATAGAGTACGATAAAGCAAAATCTACAGCAGATGCCCTAAATGAATACCTAAAAAAATGCTTTAAAGAATTGGATAACCATGAAATAAATAGAAAAAGGTCAAAAATGGAAAAGCAAAAGGCAAATATGTTATTAACAAAGTGGGCAGGAAAATATAAAAAAGTTGAATCGTTTAGTGAAAGATGGGGGATGGGGGGAGTTGTTATTGGAAACAGTTCAGTTTTCAAAGGATTGGCAAGATTTTTGGGAATGGATTATATTAAATGTGAGGATTTTAAAGAGGCAATTGAAATGGCGGTTGATTTGGATTATGATTTCATCCACATCCATACAAAAGAGATAGATGAAGCAGGACACACAAAAAAACCAGAATTTAAAAAAGAAGTCATTGAAAAGATTGATGCATGTTTAAATCCCCTCTTGAATTTAGAAGATGATTTAATTGTTATTACTGCAGATCACTCAACACCGTCTGTTGGAAATTTGATCCACTCTGGAGAGAGTGTTCCAATAACAATAGTCGGGAAATACGTTAGAAGAGATGATGTTAAGGAGTTTAATGAAAGGGCTTGTGCAAAGGGGAGTTTATATATAAGGGCATATGATTTAATGAATATCATCCTAAACTACACAGATAGGGCTTTGCTGTATGGACTAAGGCCAAACAGAATTTTAAAATACATTCCAGACGATAGTAAAACAAGGCATTTAAGGATTGATTAAAAATAGGTATAAATATATTTATTTAGAATCTATTTTATGTAATTTTGTGAATTTTTTAATACAGAATTTCACTTGGGGAGATACTATGCTAAATTTAAACTTTTCTGGATTAATTCCAACAAATATGGAAAAAAGAGGGGAACTAACATTAAAAGAGAACTTAAACATAATAGAGGAGATTTTCAACCAGAGAAAAATCCCAAAAGAAGGATTGGATGATGATAAGATAAGATTGCTCTTAAAAATTTTATCATTAATGGATACTGACAAAGATCCAAAAGTTATTCAGATTGGTGAGAGGGAAGCAAGAATAGCCTCAAAAATTCAAAATGAACTTGTTGGTGGATTTTGTCATGGTATTGGTAGGAGTGGGAACTTAATTGATGCCCAACCTAAAGCACCGGGAGCAAGTATAATGTATGCATTGACAAACAAAATCTTAGAGAGTTTTCTAAAAAATTTGGGGTTAAAGGTTAATGCTATTGCCTCTCCAGTAGCAACAGGGATGTCCCTATCGTTATGCCTAAGTGCGGCAAGGAAAAAATACAACTCAAATGTCGTTATTTATCCCTATGCATCCCACAAGAGTCCAATAAAAGCAACATCATACATAGGCATGAGGATGAGGCTGGTTGAGACAAAACTTTATGGAGATGCTGTTAGAGTTGGTGTTTCTGATATAGAGGATGCAATTAAAAAAGAAATAAATGAAAGCAACAACCCGTGCATTTTAAGTACTCTAACATTCTTCCCGCCAAGGGAAAGCGATGATATCATAGAAATCTCAAAAATTTGTGAAGAGTTTGATGTTCCCCACATAATAAATGGAGCGTATGCAATTCAAAACAACTTCTATATTGATAAGTTAAAGAAGGCATTTAAGCATAGAGTCGATACTGTTGTCAGTTCATCGGATAAAAATCTATTCACTCCTATTGGTGGAGGTATTATTTACTCAAAGGACAAAATATTTTTAAGGGAAATTTCCCTCTCCTATCCAGGAAGGGCATGTGCTACGCCAGTGGTTAATATATTAATATCCCTCCTATCCCTTGGAATGGATAAGTATTTGGATTTAATGAAGAAACAGAAAGAGAGTAAAAAGTTGTTAGATGAGTTATTAAATGAACTTGCAAAGAAAAAAGGGGAGAGAGTTTTAAATGTAAAAAACCCAATCTCCTCATGTATAACAACAAAAAAAGACCCTATCAATGTTGCTGCAAAATTATACAACTTAAGGATAACTGGACCGAGAGGTATTAGAAAAAACGATAAATTTGGAACTTGCTATTTGGGAGAGTATCCCTACAACTACGTTGTTGTAAATTCTGCAATTGGGGTTAAAAATGAGGATATAGAGTTGGTTGTTAAGAAATTGGAGAAAGTTCTTTAATTTATAACCTTAAGAAAAAACAAAATTTGGATTATTGATTTGTTGGTGTAGTAAAATAGTTTTAGTTTTTTAATTCTGATAAATCAATACTCCAAACCCCTAACTTATGTTCTTTTGCATATTCTTGTGCCTCCACATACTTTTTTAAATACTCATGAGTTTCTGGGTATTGTGTCTCATTACATATCTCTAAAACTTCTGGACGTAAGTAAGCATAACCTCTTTTTAATAGTTCGTAGGTTAAATCCTTCCCACCATCATAAATACATAAACTTGCAAGAGTTATAGGCTCGGATTCATTACTACAACTTTTAAAATCCATCCAATATCTAATGTATACCAATTTTCTCCCGATTAATTCATCCCTCTCCCACTCATAAGCCACGTCAGCAATTTTCAAGTACGATTCATTATACAATTTATAAAATTTAGATTTTTTAGATTCATTAAGGAAAATTTCATACGTGTTTATGTCATTACACCTTAAAAAATAAGCAAAGGCATCAGTAGTATTGTATAGTGGTATTATTCCTATAAATACGTCAAGGCGGTATGGCGGCATATCTTTCCCACATTCTTTTGCTTTTTCTTTTAAATTCATATATTCCTTGCCCTTTTCATAAAACTCGTCATTTCCACCAATAGGTTCCACTTGATAAGTTTGAGGAGATTTAACATCTAAAACCTTCCATATGCTATAATTATAACCATGGTATTTTGGAAGATACTCTTTAGCCCAGAATGGAATTTCATTCGATTTTAACGAGGAATTATCGATAGAACTTATTATTGAACTTTTCTCAGAATTTGTATTATCCAGTGTCTTTGAACAATTCTGAGTTGATACATTCTCAGTCATGTAGTTATAAAAAGCCAATATTACGATTATAGAAAATATTGTCAAAATCCATTTTAAAATTTTCAAATTCTTACCCTCCCAATGTTATTTTAAAAAGTTAATGTAATCCGAAAAATTAAAATACAAAAATAACAATATTGGTATTATTGTTTAATATGATAAAAATCAGTAAAAATAGAAAATTAGAATTTAGATTGTTGGTATTTTGCTTGTTGCGTTCTCTGCAACTTCTCCTAATTTGTTTACAGTTGCATTTGCCTGTGTTCCTGCGTTTTGCATACTTTCTTTAACTCTTGTTGTGTAGTAGTATGCTACTATAGCAGCGACTGCAACTGCTGCTGCAACTAAGATCCCGATCTCCATTGAAACTTGCCCCCTCTTGGACATCAATTTTTCTACTAATTTCATTTACATCACCTTTAGATTTTTTGTTTTATAATGGTATAGCCTCTAACCCAACCTACACGCCTATCGTTTAACCCCCTAGCCAACCCAATTTCAATTAATAATATTATGTTTTAAAAATATATGTCTTTCCATTACTTTGTATCACAAAGTATCCATTCTCATTAACACTGCAACGATTTTAACCCCTAATCATTGAATACATATCAATTTTTCATCAAAAAATAGATATTCCCAATAAAAACTAGAAAAGTCATTCCCAATACTCTAATGCTATTTTTAATTCTCTAACTTCCTCTGCTTTTTCTTCCAATGATTTTCCTTCCATAACCGCATCTATCGCTGCCCTCATTGCTATTGCTCCTTTAACAGTCCCATCCGGATGCCCATGGATCCCCCCACCTGCTTGAATAATAACATCATTTCCGAGAATTTCAATGATTTCTGGGACTAACTTAGGATAAACCCCCCCAGAAGATACTGGGAAAACATTGTTCATTCCAAACCATCCCTGACTGAAGAATTTGTTTTTGCCATCTTCCTCAACGTTATCCAATACAATTTCATCCCTTATGGAGCGAACCTCATCCCTTTCTCCTTCCATTTTACCAACAACAGTCCCAATGTGAAGTTGGTCAACCCCTAAAAGCCTATATATTTTTGCAAGGGTTAGCATGGTCATTCCCCAATTCTCTGAACGAGTTATTGCAGCGTGCATTGCTCTATGTGCGTGAACAACAAAATCAAAATTCTCTTCTCTAAATTGTTGCACTGCAGAGAATCCAAGAACTACCACATCAAGCATAACATACTCGCTCCCAGCATCTTCTGCAAGTTCAGCCCTTCTAAGCATCTCTTTGTATTTTGCCGTTATATTTGGCATGTAAATCTTTTTCTCTCCAGTTTCCTCCTCTGCCTTATCTCTCAACTCTAAAACCTTATATATCCTATCCTCAAATTTGTTAAAATCTTGGGATACAAGGTTTTCATCATCCTTAACTATATCACATCCCCCAATCCATGCGTTGTATGCAACCTCTGCAAACTCGTCTGTTTTTAATCCAACCTTTGGTTTTACAATTGTTCCAAGTAGTGGTCTTTCTTTAACACTTAGAAGTTTTCTTATCCCATCAATCCCATATCTTGGTCCTTTATATGCCTTAACAAAATCCTTTGGGAATCTGTAATCTAAAATCCTCAATCCTTCAACAATCTTCATTCCAAATATGTTTCCTGCTATCCCTGCTAATGTTCCCGGCATATTCTCAATTTCAAATGCATCTAATGGATATGCAATTTTTATTATTCCTACCTTATTCTCCCCCTCTTCCCCAATCTCTTCAATCTCATAAACCTTTGGTCTTAGTTTTTCATAAATCTCGCTCTTCATTGTTTGAACTTTTGTCCATGTCCCTATTGAACTTTCACCTGCAATTTCATTTGCAACTTTCTTTAAATCCTTTGCCTTCACCCTTATGCAAGATAACAAATCATTATCATTTGGCGTATAGTTCAAATCAACATAGTCCATAAAAACACCCCCATTTTATATAAAAAATTTTATAATTGCAGATATTTAATACTTCTGTATTGTATTAAAATGATTGGTGATAGAATGAGGTATGATTTCCATACGCATACGGTATTTAGTGATGGGGAATTAATCCCTTCTGAATTGGTTAGGAGGGCAATGGTTTTAAAGCATAAAGCAATAGCAATAACTGACCACGCAGATGCGAGCAATTATAAGGAATTAATTGAAAAAACAATCCTTGCAAAAGAGGAGTTAAAAAACTACTGGGATATTGAGGTTATTGTAGGAGTTGAACTAACTCACATCCCACCAAAATCAATACCAAAGATGGCAAAAAAAGCAAAGGATTTAGGGGCGGAGATTGTTGTTGTTCATGGGGAAACAGTTGTTGAGCCAGTTGAAGAAAAAACCAACTACTATGCCTCAATATCTGAGGACGTCGATATTCTCGCTCATCCTGGGTTTATTGATAAAGAGACTGCTGAAAATTTAAAAGAAAATGATATATTCGTTGAAATTACTTCAAGAAGAGGACACTCATTAACAAATGGTTATGTTTTAAGCGTTGCGAGGGAATTTAAATTAAAAACTTTGATAAATACTGATGCCCATGCTCCAGAAGATTTGATTGACGTTGAATTTGCAAAAAAGGTTGGTTTGGGTTGTGGAATGAGTAAGAAAGAGTTAGAAGATACATTATTGCATTATCCAAAGGAATTATTAAAAAGAATAAAATAAACAAATTAACATCAATATAAAGGTGATTTCATGAATAAGATTTCAGATATTGTTGTTGAATTGTTTAGAGAAGCAGTTATCTACCTTCCAGATGATGTTAAAAAAGCAATTGAAGATGCTTGTAAAATAGAAGAAGGAGCATCAAAAAACATCTTAGAGGCAATCATAGAAAACAACAAAATCGCTGAGAAAAAGCAAATTCCTCTTTGTCAGGATACGGGCGTTCCAATAATATTTTTAAAAATTGGGAAAAACATGGATTCATCAGAAATTATGGAAATTATTGAGGAGATTAAAGAAGGAGTAAAAAGAGCAACAAAAGAAATTCCATTGAGACCTAACGTCGTCCATCCATTGACGAGAGAGAACTTTGGCACAAATGTCGGCTTAAATGCCCCATTTATAAATATTGAGTTTGATGAAAACTTAAACAGGGAAATAGAGATAACTGTTTTCCCAAAAGGTGCTGGTAGCGAAAATATGAGTGTTTTAAAGATGCTAACTCCATCTGAAGGAATTGAAGGTGTAAAGAAATTTGTCCTTGAAACTATTGCAAATGCAGGAGGAAAACCATGTCCGCCAATAGTTGTTGGCGTTGGTATTGGAGGAACTGCAGATGTAGCGTTAAAATTGGCTAAAAAGGCACTTTTAAGGGAAATTGGGGAAAGACATAGAGATGAAAATATATCGAAATTGGAAGAGGAACTTTTAGAAAGAATAAATAATTTAGGCATTGGTTCTATGGGATTAGGAGGTAAGGTTACTGCTTTAGATATTTTTATTGAGATTTCTGGATGCCATACTGCTTCTTTCCCTGTTGGAATATGTATTCAATGCTGGGCACAACGAAAGGCATCAAAACTTATAAATTTAGATGAAATACAATAATAAAAAACTAAAAAGGTAAAAACCATGGATGAGAAGAAAGTTTTAGAGGCATTAAAGGAATACAGAAAGATTGACTTAAAGTATGAAGATGGAAGGATATTGGGCTCAATGTGCACAAAACCCCACCCAATATCAAAAAAAATAGTTGAGATGTTCCTTGAGACAAATCTTGGAGATCCAGGATTATTTAAAGGAACAAAGAAATTGGAAGAAGAAGTTATAGGGATGATTGGAGAGTTATTGCACAACAAAAATGCCTTTGGATATATAATAACTGGTGGAACTGAAGCAAATCTAATGGCAATGAGGGTAATCAAAAACATGAAAAACAGAAATGCAAAAATACTAATCCCAGAAACTGCCCACTTCTCATTTGATAAGGCAGAAGACATGATGGATTTAAAATTCATAAAAGTTCCAATAACAAAGGACTACACAATTGATGTTGATTTTGTTAGGGATTATGTGGAAGATCACAAAGTTGATGGTATTGTTGGCATTGCAGGGAGTACAGAACTCGGAACAATAGACAACATTGAGGAACTTTCAAAAATAGCAATAGATAATGATGTTTATTTACATGTTGATGCCGCATTTGGAGGTTTTGTTATTCCATTTTTGGATAAGAAATATAAGAAAAAGAGGATCAACTACAACTTTGATTTTTCATTGGAAGGTGTTTGCTCCATAACAATAGATCCGCATAAAATGGGGCTCTCCCCAATACCTGCGGGAGGAATATTGTTTAGGAATACCCCACTCAAAAAATACTTGGATATAGAAGCACCCTACTTAACTGAAACCCAGCAGGCAACGATAGTGGGAACAAGAGTAGGATTTGGGGTTGCATGCACTTGGGGCATAATGAAACTCCTTGGAAAAGATGGATATAAAAAAATCGTCTCAGAATGTATGGGAAATACGATCTACTTAACAAAAAAAGCAAGAGAATATGGAATTGAATGTGTAATTGATCCAATTATGAATATAGTCGCATTAAAAGACGAAAATCCAAATGAAACATGTTTAAAATTGAGAGAAAAAGGATGGTATGTCTCAATCTGCAAATGTGTAAATGCTTTAAGGATTGTAGTCATGCCACATGTTAAAAAAGAACATATTGATGAGTTTGTTGAGGTCTTAGCATCATTAAGAGTATAGTGATTTTATTCAAATTTTTCATAGTTTCAAAGATCATAGTGGTTAGGTTTATATATGATGAAGGATGAATAATGTATTAGTATCTTGTGTTATTTTTGTATAATTAATTTTTATCATCCATGTTCTATTTTTTAATTTAGTTAATTTCTGTTTTGTAGATTTAACAAAAATATATGTGAGGTGGTCATTTGTATAAAATTTTAACAATCTCTGACATCATTAGGGTTCCTCCAAGGATGTTTGGAAGACCACTAAAGGAGACAATTACAAAAATCCTAAGGGAAAAATACGAAGGAATTTTGGATAAGGACATTGGCTTTATACTTTCAATTGTGGATTTGAAAGAAATTGGTGAGGGGAAAGTCATACATGGTGATGGAGCAGCATACCATCCAGTGGTTTTTGACACTCTCATCTATGTTCCAGAATTGCATGAGGTCGTTGAAGGAGAGATTGTGGATATTGTTGAATTTGGGGCATTTGTAAGATTAGGGCCTCTTGATGGACTTATCCACATCTCCCAAATAATGGATGATTATGTCTCTTATGACCCAAAAAGAGAGGCAATAATTGGTAGAGAAACTGGTAAGGTATTGGAAATTGGAGATAAAGTTAGGGCAAGAATTGTAGCAATAAGTTTGAGAGAAGAAAGAAGAAGAGGTAGTAAAATTGCATTGACAATGAGACAGGTAGGATTAGGAAAGTTGGAATGGATTGAAGAGGAAAAGAAAAGATCTCAACAAAATGAGTAGTAGGTGAGTATATGAGGGCATGCCTAAAATGCAAATACCTAACAAATGAAGAGAGATGCCCCCTATGTATGGGAGAAACCACTGAAAATTGGAGAGGACTTTTAATAGTTCTCGACCCATTAAAATCGGAAATAGCAAAGAAGGCAAAGATTGATATAAAAGGGAAATTTGCATTGAGTGCAAAATAATGCATTTGGAGGATGAGCAAGGTGTATATATTAACAGATGAACTTAGAGAGTATCTTAAAAAACCCTTCGGAAAAGTATATAAAGAATTACCTCCAATAAATGGAAAGGTTGTTTGCGTTGGTGATATCACAACAAAAACCTTATTATCCAAAGGTATTATTCCAAACTTATCGATTTTTGATTTAAAGACAAAAAGGAATATTAAAGTAGATATAGAACATAAATTTAAAAAAACTTTTGAAGTTGAAAACCCTCCTGGATGTATATCAGATGAAGCCATCGAAAAAATTAAATACTTGGCAAACATAAATGATAGGGATATCGCACTATTGGTAAAAGGAGAAGAAGATTTATTGGTTATTCCTGTTATCAAATATTTTCCTGAAAACACAATCGTTTTGTATGGTCAGCCGGATGAAGGCATTGTTTTTTTGAAAATTACACAAGAACTAAAGAACCAAATCGACAAAATACTAAAAATGATGGAGAGGCGATAGCATGGAAATAAAGATTATATCAGATAGGCAAAACCCGTTATTGAGTAGAAGAGAAGTTAGATTCGTAGTTGCATTTGAAGGTGCTACACCAACAATAAAAGATGTCAAATTAAAACTCGCTGCAATGTTGAATGCTGATAAAAACATGCTTATTGTTGATAAAATTGACCAAGAATTTGGTAAGCAAGAAGCAAAAGGTTATGCAAAACTCTACTTTGACGAAAAAATTATGAATATGGTTGAAAAGAAATCCGTTTTAGATAAGAACAAAATTGAAGAAGAAACTGTTGCGGAGGGAGAATAATGGGAAAAACACAAAAATACAAATACTACAAAATTGAAGGGGACAAAGTAGTTAGATTAAAAAAGTTCTGTCCAAAATGTGGCCCTGGTGTCTTCATGGCTGAACATTTAAACAGATACGCATGCGGAAGGTGTGGATACACTGAATGGAAGAAAAGCGGTCAAAAAGAAGAATAATCTATAGTCGTTTGCAAGATATCTATACCTTAATTTTTTAATGATTAATATTGTGACGCAGAGGCCTCTTTTTTCTTATTTTATTTTCAAGCATACATCCATAAATTTATATATTGGGATTAAAATCCTTTCTTTAAGCCCAATATTCTCAATGCCCTCAAAACATCAGTTTTTGAAATTAATCCTTTTAATTTCCCATTCTCCACAACAAAAACCCTATCTTCATCATCCATATTGTTTAAAATTTCAGAAATATCGGCATTTGAAAAAACTACCACTGGATTCTTCATAACATCCCTAATCTTTTTGGATTTTTCAACACCCGCAATGTCGTTAATAGTAACAACACCAACTAAATTGCCATTTTCAATCACTGGATAGCCTAAGTATCTATACTTTAGCATAAAATCAATAAACTCATCAATACTCATTTCCGGATGCACGTGGATTATGTTTGTTGTCATTATGTCTTTTGCCTTTATCTTCTTAAATACCTCATCAAATATCGCTGCTCTATATTCTTGCGTAGCCCCTACGTAGATAAAGATCGTTATCAATATCAAAATAATATTCATGTTTAACAATCCAAAAATGAGCATTATAAATGCAAAATACTGCCCAATTGTAGATGCTATTTTAGTTGCTTTAATATAACTTATCTTTTTTGATAACATAGCCCTTAAAATCCTCCCCCCATCCATAGGAAATGCCGGGAGAAGGTTAAAAACCCCCAACAATATATTTAAATATCCAACTGATTTAAATAATGGATATCCACTTACGTTGAAATCTACATAATTTGAGAATATCAAAAGCAGAATTCCCAATGTAACACTAATTAAAGGTCCAGCAATTGCTATTTTAAACTCCCCCTCCCTTGGAATTTTATCCATCATTGCCACTCCACCAATTGGCAAAAGCATGATTTTTGCAATCTCCACACCATATTTTTTTGCAACATAAGAATGTCCAAGTTCATGCAAAACTACTGAAGTAAAAAGTAAAGTATATAAAATAAGCCCTCCAAGTCCCCATAAAAAATAAACCAAAATTAACAACAATATAAATGTTATATGAAGTTCGATTGGTATACCCATAATCTTAAATATCCTTAGTGATTGCAAGGTATCTCCCCCCAGAAGTAAATACTTTAATATTGTATTATTGTGTTTTTTAGTATATAAATTTGGTGAAAATATGATTCCTGATAATGAGTTTATAAGGATGGAAGGCGTTCCAATAACCAAAGAGGAGATTAGGGCAGTTAGTATAGGAAAATTGAGGTTGAGTAAAGATGATGTTGTTGTTGATATTGGCTGTGGAAGTGGGGGGATGAGTGTTGAGATTGCAAGAAGATGCAAATTCACCTATGCAATAGATGTTAATGATAAAGCCATAGAAACCACAACAAAAAACCTAAAAAAATTTGGAGTAGAAAACTGCAAAGTCATAAAAGGCAACGCAAAGGAAATCTTAAATGATATTGATTTTAACAAGGCATTTATTGGAGGAACGAAGGATATTGAAGGGATAATAAAAATCTTAAACAAAAAAGAAATAAACCATATCGTTGCAAATACTATTGTATTAGAAAATACTGTAAAAATCATTTCTCTATTAGAAAAATACAACTACAACGTTGAAGTAGTAAATGTATCTATCTCATATGGAAAGAAAATAAGCGTAGGGCATATGATGATGGCAAAAAATCCAATAACAATCATAACTGGGAAGAAGGGATAAAATGGATAAGATAAAGATCACCTTTGAAAATCCAAAAGGTATTATTATATCTTACATAAACATTAAGTCCCCCAAACTTAAAGGAGGGGATATTACCTTAGAGTTGTTATCTGAAGAAGTTCAGTCCATTGAAATTCCATACAACAAAGATATAGAAGAAGGAGAAATCACAATAAAAATAAGATACAAACCGTTTTTTGAAATTGGAAAAAATATCGATAAAGATGATGATGTTGCATGTATTGAAGAAAATGAAGATAACGAGGCAGTTTTAGATGATGATAAAGATGATGTTGAGATTATAATTGCGTAATTTAATTAATCTGTAAAGAACTTCCTTATTTCATCTACAGCATCTGATTTTGCAAGTACTAAAATCCTCTCTCCTGGTTTTAATTCAGTGTTTCCATCTGGGATTTTTAACTCCTTATCCTCATAGACAGCGACAATTAAATAATCATTAGGTCTTCCTAAATCTTTTATCTTTTTATTTGCGACCTTTGAGTTTTGAGGAATTACCAACTCAAGAATCTCAGCATCCCCCCTACCAACAATTGCCAAATCAACAATTCCTGGTCTTTCTATGAGTTTTTCTATGTAGTTTGCCGCCACAAGTTCCGGGCTTACAACAACATCCACTCCCAATTTTTCAAAGACATCCTTGTATTCTGGCTCACTTACCCTTGCTATTGTTTTTGCAACACCGTAGCCCTTTGCAATCAATGAACTCATCAGATTTATCTCTTCTCTCCCAGTGACTGCTATGAATATATCCGCATCCTCAATACCTGCATCCTCTAAAATTTTTGTTTTTGTGCAATCCCCATGTATAACAAGGGCATCAAGTTCTGCAGAGATGGTTTTGCACTTTTCTTTATCAACATCTATTAGAACTAAATCATAACCCTTTCCAGATAATGACTTTGCAAGGGCATAACCAACCCTACCAATGCCCGCCATAATAATATACATTACTTCACCTTTTCTATTTTTTAAGGATTATCTTTTCGTAATATTCATCATAAGCACCATGGAAATGTGGAAGTTTTTCTTTCAATTCCTTCTCCAATTCTAAAATTCTATAATATTCATCCTCATCTACAATACCTATTAAATTCCTCTTCCAACTTTCCTCACATTTTAAACTGCAAGGTATAAATCCAGAGGGTAGAATTATCGCATAGGCATTATTGGATTTTTCTTTTATTTCCTCTGCTTCTTTTAAATGATCTCTATCAATTCCTATTCTAAAATCCTCTGAAAATGATTTTATACAACACTCCGGATAATTTAAAAGTTTTCCAAGTTCGTAATCATCCAATCTTCTATAAATTCCCAATTCCATGGAAACCATTGGATCTATTGCAGGTCTAACTTTTGGTTTGTATTTCTCAACAATCTCTATCTGTTTTTTTAGCCTAAATATTATGTAGTTGTATTTTTCTTCATCCATGTCTTTTATGTATCCTCCTAAGATATTAAATTCACTGTTATTGCCTTTTTCTCTCAATTCCATTATTTTATTTAGAATTTCTCTCATACATACCCCAATTTTTATTTTACTTCAGTAGTTTTATCTTAACATGATGTTAAGTATATATAGGATATCCAATAAAAATTTTAGTCATAAGATTTATAGCCGTTCTGCAAAAATTATAGTTGTTTGCGAATTTTACTAAAATTATCCATATGCTTCGAAATTCTTAAATATTGTATTTGTCTTAAATTTTAAAATAGGTTGTAAATCTCTCTTAAATTTATTAAGTATTTTTCAATATTTAACGCAAACAACTATATATTTAACATACATCAAATTTAAATTATATTGTTGTAAACATCCAAATTGAAATAAGACAGATTTATAGTATTTCGCAACGGCCATATTACAATTAGATTAATTCACTGTTGTTTTGATTATTTAAGGGTGGTGATATAATGGCAGTTAAAGTATTGATAAACGGATATGGTTCAATAGGAAAGAGAGTTGCTGACGCAGTTGCAAAGCAGGATGACATGGAAGTTATTGGAGTTACAAAAACAAAGCCTGATTTTGAGGCAAAGTTGGCAGTTGAAAAAGGTTACAAATTATTTGCAGCAATTCCAGAGAGGAAGGGGTTGTTTGAAGAGAAAGGTGTTGAAATTGAGGGAACTATTTTTGATGTAATTGAAGATGCAGATATCGTTGTTGATTGTGCTCCTGGTGGAATTGGGAAGGACAACTTAGAAAACATCTACAAAAAATACAAAGTAAAGGCTATTTTGCAGGGGGGAGAAAAGGCAAAGTTTGTTGAGGATAGCTTTAACGCATTGTGGAGTTACGATAGATGCTATGGGAAAGATTATATAAGGGTTGTATCTTGTAACACAACAGGGCTTTGTAGAACTTTTTATGCAGTTGATTCAGTTACAGATATCGTTAAGGCAAGGGTTGTTTTAATTAGAAGGGGAGCAGATCCTAACGATGCAAAAAGAGGGCCAATCAATGCAATTGTTCCAAATCCACCAACAGTTCCATCCCACCACGGGCCTGATGTAGTTTCAGTAGTTCCTAAGTTTGAAGGTAAGATTTTAACTTCTGCAGTAATTGTTCCTACAACATTAATGCACATGCATTCTTTAATGATAGAAACAACAGGAACAACAAGAGATGCTATTTTAGATGCAATTGAAAAAACACCAAGGGTCTTCACTGTAAGTGCAGAAGATGGATTAAACTCAACAGCAACAATTATTGAATATGCAAGAGACTTGGGAAGACCAAGATATGATTTATGGGAAATCCCAATTTGGGAAGAGAGTGTTAATGTTGTTGATAATGAGGTCTTCTTAATGCAAGCAGTTCATCAAGAAAGTGATGTTATTCCAGAAAATATTGACTGTATAAGAGCAATGCTCCAAATGGAAGATGATAATATGAAGTCCATTGAAAAAACAAATAAATCCTTGGGAATCAAATAAATTATCTTTTTTTACTTTTTTAGTGGACATACTTCCATGCATTCTTTGCAGAATATGCATGAGTTTATATCAACTTTAACTATGCATGAGTTAATGAACTCTTCTGGTGATAGAATTGCTTTCATTGGACAAAATTCAACACATTTCAGGCAATTTTTGCATTTTTCTTCGTCGATGATAATTTTGTTATCACTAAAATATATTGCTTTATTTTCACATTTTTCAATGCAGAGTTTGCATTTGTTGCATTCGGATGTTATAACTGGAGTTTTTGGTTTTGGGATTTCATTTTTTATGTATGGGATTGAGCAGAATAATACACAATAACCGCATTTAGTGCATTTTTCTGGATCAATTGTGAATCTGTCCTTTTCTATAGCGTTGTTTGGACAAACCTCCACACATACCCCACAACATGAGCAAATAACTTCCCTAAATTTAAAAATCTCTATTGCATTTGTTGGACAAACATCCACACACAACCCACAACCTATGCAGTTATCTAAGTGAGGTTTTTCTGTTCTTTTGTTAGTTTCTAAAAACTCCGTCTTTTTCTCAAATAAATTTCTTATAATAATTCTTAAAATACTCTTTCTTTTTAAAAAATTGTAAAATTCATCAACTTCCTTCTTATCCCTCATTTTATCCCAACAATATATTTAAATTTACGGATTAATTTTCTAAAAATAAAAAATATGGCGCCCTGGTCGGGATTTGAACCCGAGTCACAGGAGTGACAGTCCTGTATGATAGGCCGAGCTACACCACCAGGGCATAACAATGCCGAGGACAACCTTTATTTAATTAAGGGTAGTAAAAAGTGGCCGGCGGCGTCGTCCCTTTCCCACCGGAAGGCAGTACTCGGGGCATCGCTGGGGGACTTAATTTCCGAGTTCGGGATGGGATCGGATGTAGCCCCCCCGCTATGACCGCCGTACCAGTGCATAGCGGGCCCGAAGGGATTTGAACCCTCGACCGCCTGGTTAAAAGCCAGGCGCTCTGCCAGACTGAGCTACGGGCCCTCAACAAATTTTATCTTTCGTTTTTACTTATCATTTGATTGCAACATACCATACGTTGTTCTCATATATAAACCTTTCGGTTTGAAGGTTTTGTATAAGGTACATGATGGTCCGGCGGGCCGGATTTGAACCAGCGACATGCGGATCTACAGTCCGCCGTTCTACCAGGCTGAACTACCGCCGGACAGAAATGGTGGGCCTGCCCAGATTTGAACTGGGGTCTCAGGATCCCAAATCCCAAAGGATAGACCAGGCTACCCCACAGGCCCACAAAAAGCAAATATAATTGGAGCCCCGGGGGGGATTTGAACCCCCGACCACCTGATTACAAGTCAGGCGCTCTACCAGGCTGAGCCACCGAGGCACCTTGTCAGCACAAACAATAAATACAAAACTAATATATAAAATTTTCGGTAGTTTTTTTATATGTCACAAACGAGCATAATAATAAAAATAGAAAAAATCACTTAAAAACATAAAAAATCTCCCCATTGTAATTCGCCAGTTTTAAGTTTATTGGAAACTCATTGGATAAAGGCCTAACTATCAAATCAGCATTTACTTTTTTTGCAATATCCAAAATAAATAACTGTAAGTCTCTTGGAGGTCTTATGGAATATATCAAATCTATATTTTTATAAATGGATAAATTTGGATTAAACACATCATCAACAAATCCTCTCAATCCCTCTTTTTTTGCGTTCTCTATGGCGTTATTATTTATATCAACAACAAAAACATCAAAAAACCCACTTAATTTTTTGGCTATATTGCAATTAAATCCTACACCAACCTCAACAATCTTTTTATAGTTGTTATCCTTTGCATAGTTAAAAATAAATTTAAAGATAACATCTTCATCCACATTACCACCTTCAATCAAAATATTTAATAATATGATTTACCATAATATGTTTTGGGGATAACATGAGGGGTTGGATAGTTTTCCTGATTCTTATGTTGGTTATATGTGGATGCATAAATGAAGTAAAAAACAAAACTGGGGATAATATGAGCGTTTTAATGGTTATAGCACCAAAAGATTTTAGAGATGAGGAGTTATTTGAACCTTTACAGATATTTGAAAGTAAGTATATTAATGTTGATGTGGTCTCAACAACAAGGGGGGAACACATAGGAATGCTTGGGGGTAAGATAACAACTTCCAAAACTATAAAAGAGGTTAATGCAAAGGATTACGATGCCATAGTAATTGTTGGAGGAATTGGTTCTAAAGAATATCTGTGGGATAATGAAGATTTGCAGAAACTTGTTAAGGAATTCTACAATGATGGGAAAGTGGTCTCTGCCATATGTTTATCTCCTGTGGTTTTAGCAAGAGCAGGGATTTTAAGGGATAAGAAAGCAACGGTATTTCCAACAAAAGAAGCAATTGAAGAACTTAAAAAACATGGTGCAATCTATGTTGATGAAGGTGTTGTTGTGGATGGAAATGTTGTAACTGCAAAAAATCCCAACTACGCTAAGGACTTTGGGCTTGAGGTTGTAAAGTTGCTTGGAAAATAATACATATTATTTTTTATTATTTTTTTGTATTTTTGTAAGATAATTTTAACGTTAAATTTTTATATTAAATACCCAATTTCATAAAATTACTAAAAATAATTTTATACAAAACTATTTTAGGTGAAGTCATGCTTTTATTGGTAAGTCCCAAGGATGTGAATGAGGCAATTGAAGCAATAGAAGGAGGAGCAGACATAATAGATGTAAAAAATCCAGTTGAAGGTTCCCTTGGAGCAAATTTCCCATGGGTAATTAAAGAAATTAGGGAAGTTACTCCAAAAAACCTACTCGTGAGTGCAACAATAGGGGATATTCCATATAAACCAGGAACTGCATCCCTCGCTGCGATAGGTGCTGCATTAAGTGGAGCAGATTACATAAAAGTTGGTTTATATGGAACAAAATCCTACAATCAGGCAGTTGATTTAATGAAAAAAGTTGTTAAAGCAGTTAAAGACATTGATGAAAATAAGATTGTTGTTGCTGCTGGATATGCCGATGCTTATAGAGTTGGTGCTGTTGAACCCCTTATTATCCCAAAGGTTGCAAAGGATAGTGGCTGCGATGTTGCTATGCTCGATACTGCAATAAAAGATGGGAAAACATTATTTGACCATTTGAGCAGGGAAATTTTAAAGGAGTTCGTTGAAGAAACCCACGGATATGGGTTAAAATGTGCTCTTGCAGGTTCATTAAAGAAAGAACACATTCCAATATTGAAAGAAATTGGATGCGATATTGTTGGTGTTAGGGGGGCTGCATGCACAAAAGGAGATAGGAATGAAGGTAGAATTGAAAGAGATTTAGTTAAAGAGTTAGTTGAACTCTGCAAATAAACCAAACTTTTTTAAATGGTTGTATTTATAAGATTATTGCTTTTGAAAGTTAACACAAATTTAAAGAATACATGAGCCCTGGTGGTCTAGCAAGGATAGGGCGCCCGCCTGCGGAGCGGGAAATCGCGGGTTCAAATCCCGCCCAGGGCATTATTTTAAAAGTCTACGAGGCATTACCGAGTGAAGCGAGGTATATGGTTGTGTGCAAATTTTTTTAATGTTATTTAAACCATAACTAATTGTAAATATTAGTGTTTATCCACAACTATAATGCATCCTTTTGATGAAACTTTTTTAAAGTTTCGTTTTGATCTCGCCCAGGGCATATTTTTCTGATTAATATTATAATCTAACAGGAATACCCCTCTCTTTTAAATATAACTTTATCTCTTCAACTGTATATTCCCCGTAATGCAAAATACTCGCCATTAATGCAGCATCCGCCTTTCCAAATTTAAATGCCTCATAAACATGTTGAGCATTTCCACAACCACCACTCGCTATTACTGGGAGTTTGGTGTTTTCTGAGATTGCCTTTGTTAAGAGCAGATCATACCCATTTTTTGTTCCATCTGCATCCATACTCGTTAATAATATCTCTCCAGCCCCCAACTCCTCAACTTTTTTTGCCCATTGAACAGCATCTATACCAGTTCCCTTTCTTCCCCCATAAATATAAACTTCAAACCAACAGTAACCATTTTCTGTTTTAACAATATATTTATCCTGATTTTCTTCCTTTTCCAAATCTCCTTCATTTACATAATGCCTCTTAGCATCTATTGCAACAACAACACACTGAGAACCAAAAATATCCGCCGCTTCTTTTACCAAATTTGGATTTTTTACAGCGGCGGTGTTTACTGATATTTTGTCTGCCCCTGCTCTTAAAATCCTTCTGAAATCTTCTACTGATTTAACTCCTCCTCCAACTGTTAGGGGAATAAATACTTGTTCAGCAGTTCTCTCAACTAAATCAATTAAGATATCTCTCTTTTCATAAGAGGCAGTAATATCTAAAAAAACAATCTCATCCGCCCCTTGTTCATCATAAACCTTAGATAATTCAACAGGATCTCCAGCATCCCTTAAATTTAAAAATCTTGTTCCCTTAACTACTCTCCCATCTTTAATATCTAAACATGGAATTATTCTTTTTGTTAGCATTATATTACACCTCAAAATTTGTAGTTAATAAAAGATTATATTGGATTTAATCCTCATCTTCTACATCATCCACCAGTCTCTTCAACTCTTTAGCAAGTTTTAATGCCCTTACTTCAGCCAACTCTTTTTCAATATAGACTTGTGCTAAATCTTCCGCTAAATAAATCAACTCCTTACTGAGTTTGGATTTAATTTCCACAATTGGTTTGTTAAGGACCCATTGTTCCTCAACTTTTTTATCATATGGCAGGAGTGCAATAACATCATCCAAAACTTCTTCAAAATCGACGATTCCTCTATATTTATTAATAATAGTTCCTCCAATTTCAGTACCTATGGCTGTTAGCAATTCTCGCGTTTTTAGTGTATTAACTATTCCAGGAATACTATCTTCACCAACAATTATCATTTTGTTTATAAGTTTCTCATCAATTGATGAAAACAGGAGGTTTCCTTCTGTAATGTTTGGAGGAAGGTCAAATATTATTATATCGTAGGTCTCCTCAAGAATATCCACCATCTCTGCAAACCTTTCAAAATCCATATCTGCGTTAAATGCATCTGGTGTTACATCATTTGGTATTATTGATAAGTGACTGTATGTGTGTATTGCCTCATCTAATGTACTATTTCCTGAAAGATAAGAATTTAAGTTATGAGGGTCGTTTTCATATCCAAATAAAACCCCACTCGTTCCAGCATATAGGTCACAATCTATATAAATTGTCTTTGTTTTTTCACTGAGTAGATATGCAATATTAATAGCAACGGTGGTTTTTCCAGTACCACCTTGCAAATTATAGAAGCCTATTCTCATCATATCACCATTAAACAATTAATCAAAAATTAAATTTTTTGGAGGATTATCTATGACAAACCTACAAGCGTTCTTTTTGTATTCCTCAATTTGTAGTTTTCCCCCATTATTTCCTATTATATCGTATATGTTTTTATCTGCATAAACTGTTATCTTTATTCCACTGTTTGACTTCAATTGAATGATGTTATTTTTTATCGTTATTCTATTTTTCCTATAGGAGTTTATCCAATCAACATAATCCTTAAATGAGGTTACGTATGTGTAGTTATCCTTCAATTTGTAGATAAAACTATAGTCATACTTCATAACATCTGCAATATAGACACCAAATTCCTCTTTACTTGGTGGTATGTAGATTTCATCAATATAATCTACCCCATAAATTTTCTTAGAGAGTGAGGGGATTTTGATTATTGTTATATCTCCTTTTTCAATATCCTTTTTACCAGGAATCACAATGTATTTTATTCTTCCACTCGGATTCAACCTCCAATCGAGATTCTCATCCCTTCCAAGGACTATGTCCAATAGTGTTTTATCATTTGAGAATAACAACAAACCACTAATATTTCTTGTTAATGCATATCCATAATTCTTAACATACCATTGGTTAAAATATTTATATTTGTCCTTATTTATCTCTGAGTTGTTACTCATTGGTAGGTACTCATCTTTATACATCCAGTGGGGATTTATGCTGTAGTTGTTTTCCCCATCCCAGTATTTTTCATTCGTAGAGTAGTAGTAGAGATCTTCTGACTTTAATCCTTTATTCCAATATCCAACACTTTCAGTTCCAAAATAAGAGATCATCTGTGGGTAGTATTTACCAACGGGGTCGTTTTTAAATGTTTCTGGGGCTTTCTCAAAATAAATCAATGGATAATAACTTGCAGCAAGGATGTCCTCGTTGTTGAATTTAATGTCTGAAGGTTTGTAGTGTATATGTATATACCCATCTCTTTTTTTAAACCAGTATTGGTTTAAAAGGGACTTTTCTTCATCATTTAAAGACAACTTTCTAATTATCTCAAGATTTTCAGAACCTGTTGTAATGTAGGTAATATTAGAGCCAATAACTTCTGACAATTTTTTAATAATTAATATTTTTTTGTTTATTTCTTCATCATCCCTAACTTCTACAGGTATTTTTCTTCCAGCAACAACAACAGCACCTTCTCCCTCAGGATTTGGAATTATTTTTTCTATAACAACACCACTCACCACCACATGTTTGTGGTACGGAGGAACCTTGTTTATGTATGCAAAGATTCCTCCTTTTTTAGCAACGTATTCTCCAACAGTATCCAGCACCACTTTGTCATTTTTATCGATTGTTTGAGGGATGAATAATCTTTTATCTCCTATCTCGTAAGTTGGAGGATTTTCACTAATCTTTGTCCCTTTAACAATAAAATTTTTTATATATTTTTTTTCACCATTTATGTAAACAAGAATCGGTTTTTTGAGTTTATATGTTTCATTACCAGGAATTGCAGATGAAGAAGTGGAATAACAATAAACGTTAATAGCATTTAAAATCTTAATTGTTTTCTCATTGTATTCAAAATTCCTATCAATATAAAAAACAACGACACTGTTTGATGATAAATATTCGGAAACATTATCTATTGATGATATCGGAACAAATTGTATAGGAATTGTAGATGCCCACTTGTAGGAAACATCTGCACTTGATACGCCCATTAACACAAACAACATAATTAAAAGAATCACCCTACTAATCTTCATGATACCACCGACCATATATCTTATATTTAACTAACTTAAAATTTAAATTTATTGTTTTATTGAAATTTAATAAGTTTAATGTTTGTCCAAATCCAAATGAGTTATGTCATTATTTAAATATAAATCGTTTGTATTATAAATTAAGTGAAACTTAGTCTAATTTTTGAATGTGGGTGATAAATTCCAAAAAGGGAATTACACAAACCGGTTCTATATCCTACATAAGATTAAAAGCATGAATTATATGTCACAAAATTAATCATAGATATATTTTGTAACGATGTACTTTAACTTTTGTCAAATAATTTCAAAAACTTAAAAATATCAAAAAATGCAACCGTTAGTTTTAAATACACTTTATGTCACACATTAGGATTACATTTATTCATCCAAAAAATACTTATATATTCATACCTCTTTACATTACACCCAAATACGCAAATTTAAGCAGTAAAAATTATTTTAAATGCTAAGAAACAATCAACGTAAAACGTGGATACAAAATATAATCATTTGGAATATATATTGCTTACATATCTAATAAATTTCTGAAGTGTCCTTTAATTTTTTAATGATTGCGAAATTTATATACAAACGACTACTTAAATACCACAATAAACATAATATAAAGGTAAAATTATAAGTAAATACCTCGTGAAAATTAATCTGAATAGTGGGGGGAGAATTGTGTATTACATCCATAAAGAAATAAAAAATCCATACAAAACAGGATTGGATATGGCATATGAAATATCAAAAAAATAAAAAACCCATCTTTAATGATTCTACTAACATCACTAACAAAAAAAGAAGATATTGTTGAGTTGATAAATGGGTTGAAATCTAAGATTGATGTTTCAAAGTTGATTGGATGCACAACTGCAGGGGAGTTTTCTGAATGGAAATTTACGCAAAATGGGGCATTATTGATAGTATTTGATGAACATTATAAAATAGCAATCGAATGTAAAAAATTTGATAGTAATGATGACCCAAGAGATTTTGGAATGTCTTTGGCAAGGGATGCATTAAAGAAATTAAAAGATATCAGTCCAAAAATCTCATTGGATGAAACGTTGGTTGGTTTTTTATTTTTTGATTGGAATTCAGACAATGAAAATGAAATTATAGAGGGGATAAGCAACATATTGAGTGGCATTCCAATCGTTGGGGGGACATCTGGGGATTGTTTTAAGTTTGAAAGAACATTTTTAATATATCAAGGTAAGGTCTTAGAAAATTCAGTAGTTAAGGCTATAGGCACATGTCCTAAAAAAATGGAGATTATTTATGGGCATGGATACAAGCCAACACAATATTATGCAAGGGTTACAAAAGCAAATGGGAAAGTCGTATACGAACTTGATGGAAAGCCTGCATTTCAAGTATATGCAAAAATGATAAGTGACCACACAAAAATTCCCTATGAAGAAATCGTTAAAAAATTCAAACCTCAAAACTTTAAAAATCTTGACCTTGCCCTTCTATACCCACTCGGAGTTCACGATACTTGTGGAAACTACCATATAAAGTTCTTAGAAAGTGTTGAAGGGGATACCCTTGTTTTAATGCATGAGGTTAAAGAAGGGACTTTTTTAGTTATGATGGAAACCACCCCAGAAAATACAAAAAAATCTCGGGAAAAAGTTATAGAAAGAATAAAAAACAAATTCAAAAATCCAATAATATTTGTAGTTGATTGTGCATGTAGGTGGGTTATAGAAAGTTCCATAGATGGGAAAATCTGCAGAGTTCAAACTAACAGTGAAAGTAAATTTCCAAAAAACCCCCTGCTAAATATTAAGGAAAGTTTATGGGGTCCCTATGGCATTGGATTCTTAAGTTATGGTGAGAGTGTTATAAAAGGTATCTTATCCTACCACAATACCTTAACTTTTGTAGGGTTGGTAATAGATTCGTCTGATGAAAGGGTAGATTGGAGAGAAGAACTGAAATACTTTGAATTCTCAAATGATGAGGTTGAGGTGATATCCCTACTCATGGATAAAAAATTAACAGTTAGGGAGATATTGGAAAAAGTTAGCATATCTCAAACAAAACTTTACCAAATATTGAATGAGTTGGAAAGTAGAGGCATAATACGTTCGGATGAAGGAAAACCAAAAAAATTCTACATTGATAATTTAAAGGAGGTTTTAGAACGAATACACTTAGAGTTAGAAAATCAATATCGATTCAAAAAGAAAAAGAGGGAAGAATTGCTATCTAAATTGTAAATTCAATTTCATTGATATGTATTATTTTTTCGCAATTTTTCAGATTTTACGAAAATGAAAAAATAGAAAAAGTATATATATGAAAAGTATGATTAAATATAATACAGGGGGTACTGAATCATTTTTGATATGCAGTGAGGTGGGGGAATATTCCACACCGTATTGTAACGATTTATTATTAACATTCATTTCATCACAGATTTAAAGGTTATTTTAATTGACTTGCTTTTTTTATTATATTTACAATTTCAATGATATCATCATCACCAATATTTAGAATATCCATCTTTTTTATCTCCACAACAACCCCATTTCTAAGGACTCTATCATACAGTGGGCATTTTGTGATTATAGATTTTCCATTGTCCAATCTTACACAACTATCCACAAATTTTGTAACCTCATGTGGATTTTCGTATTCCAAAAATACACAAACTCCCTCTTTGTCTTTAAAATATGCATTTTCCATTTCGCTTTTTATGATATTTGAGAAATAGACACATCTTTTGTATACTTTTTTTGCATTTTTTGCCTCTTCCTTCATCAAACCAAAGAAGTTTGGGACTTTATATGTCTTTATTAATGCATTTAATTCATCTAATTTATTTGCTTTTTTTAATTTTTCCTTTATTTCTTCATCAAATGCCAAAAATCCCCCATACTCGCAGTTTATAATTTTAGGACTTCCCATTGAACATACAACTACATCTCCATACCCACTGTCATCCCCTATCTTTCCAGATACATCTTCCACAAATAAAACTCCAAACTCTTCACAAACCTTTTTTATCTCCTTTAATGGTTGAGGTGCAAGGTATCCGGCAAGAGAAGTTAAAAATAATGCCTTTGGATTGTATTTTTCAATACTGCTTATTAATTCTTCAATATCTACAATTCCAAGATTTGTTTTTATTTTTATTGGATTTAGATTTAGCATTTTTGGATATCTTAGGAATCCCCTCCAACTGCCCATATCTGGTATGAGGATATTCCCTTCTCCAAGAATATCTTTTACTATTTTTGATACTATGAAAATAGCAGCATTTCCAGAAGGTAAAATTTTTATATTGTCCATATTCTTTCTTTTTTTTAGTAAATGAGATAAAACTAATTTTAGATGCTCTTCATCTCCTTCCACACTTATTTTACCTTCTAAACATGGCACTCTATGTGGTATTATCATAATTATCACCATAAGTTTATATATTAGTTTTTCTAATAATGAACACAACAATACTAATGTTGCATGCATATCTTAATTAGTTTATCATGGTGGTTAAAATGGATCCAAAGGTAAGTTACTTCCAAACATTCCTTGTTGCTTCTAAGACAAAAAGTTTTTCAAAGGCTGCAAAGAAACTTGGGGTAACCCAAGGAACAGTCAGTAACCATATTGCTGCATTGGAGAAGTTTTTTGATGCTCAGTTGTTTTTAAGGACACCTGAAGGTGTAGACTTAACTCCAGAAGGGAAGATATTGTATGAACACTCTGAAAAGATATTGGATTATATAAACAACGCTAAGCAACAAATGAGAATCTTGCATGAGCATCCAGAAGGAACAATAAGGGTTGCAGCAAGTACAACACCTGGAGAACATATACTTCCAAGTATTATAAGGGAGTATAGGAAGGAGTTTAAGGACGTTGACTTTGAAATAACTATAACTGATTCAGAGAGATGCTTTAAGATGCTTGAAGAGGGTAGCGCAGATATTGCCGCTGTTGGGCATTTGTATGATAGGAATTATGATTATGTTGTTATAGGGAAGGACAGACTTGTTTTAATTGTTCCCCCAAACCACCCACTTACCAAGAAAGGGATGGCGACATTATCAGATATCTTAAAAGAAGATTATATAGATAGGGAAAAAGGTTCTGGTACAAGGGAGGTTATAATAAATGCCCTCCAAGATAAGGGTTATTCAATCATGGACTTGCATGTTGTTATGAGTTTGGGTAGTACTTCCTCTGTTATAACTGCTGTTTCAGAGGGTTATGGGATAAGTATCATATCAGAGATTGCTGCAAAGAAAGCCGCAGAGGCAGGATTGGTTAAAATAATTCCTGTTGAGGATTTGGATTTAACAAGATATTTATATTTAGTAAAAGGAAAGAGACCAAAGAACCCAAGTGCTGTAAAATCCTTCTGGGATTTTGTATCTGAATAATTTATAATTTTATTTTCAAAAACAAAAATATATAAATTACATAGAAATTATAATAGTACAAAAGTTATTCTTAAAGTTTTTTATATTTGAAAAAGTTAAAACTGTTCCGAATTGGGTAGAATATTTAAATACAGGTGAAATTATGTTTAAAGCAGTGATCAGTGAAGCAAAGGAGTTTAAAAAGATTATAGATGCCGCAAGCAATCTTTTGGATGAGATATGTTTTGAAGTTAGTGAGGATGGTATAAAAGCAAGGGCAATGGACCCATCACATGTTGCCTTAGTAAGTATGGACATACCAAAAGAGGCATTTGAGGAATATGAGGCAGATGTCCATGATATAGGTATTGACTTAGAGGCATTTAAAAAGATAATGAATAGGGCAAAAGCAAAAGATAAGTTAATTTTGGAGTTGGATGAGGAGAAGAACAAATTAAATGTAATATTCAAAGGAACTGCAAGAAGAAAGTTTGCCCTTGCATTGTATGATGTCTCATCATCAAACCTCCAAGTTCCAGATATTGAGTATCCAAATGAAATTTTAATTAAAGCAGGGGCATTTGTAGATGCATTGAAGGACGCTGATTTGGTAAATGACCACGTGGCTTTAAAAGTTGATGATGGAAAATTTATCATCTATGCAAAAGGGGACTTAAATGAAAGTGAAACAATATTTGAAGAGGATAGTGAGGATATTATTAGCATGAATATTGGTGAAAATGCAAGGAGTACTTTCAACCTTGAGTATCTGAAGGACATGACAAAGGCAGCATCATCAGACGATATCTTAAAAATCTGCATAGGGACAGACATGCCTGTTAAGATTGAGTATGACATTGGAGGGGCTAATTTGACCTTCCTACTCGCTCCGAGAATTGAGTCATAATCTTCACTATTTTATATAAATTTCAAATTGTGGTTGTTATGTATGAAAAGATAAAAAAATTATTTTTTGAGGAGATAAAATCTGATGATTTACTGAATCTTCCCAAAAATTTTTATGAAGATGCAGGGGAGTATTTAAAAAATAATAGCGATGAAAAAGAAGTAGAGAGGGTAAAATATTATCTAAGAGAACTTAGAAAATTGAGGATTTATAAGGCACTTTATGGGGATAGAACTAATTTATTAGAAGAGGAAAGGAAGATTTTAGATATCATTGAAGATGTTGAGAAAACTGAAAGTTTAATTGAAGAAAATGTTGATAATATTGTGGAAGAGTTGGGATTTGATGAAGTTGAGGAAGGGATGAAGATTTGGGGGAATGTCGATGGGGATGTTGGAGTTATAACCCAACCAAAACATATAAATATAAAAAAAGATATTGATGTTGTGAGAGTCAACCATAACTTCCCTCCTTTTACAGATGGGAATTATTGTTATATGTTAAAGAAGAATGATGTGGTGGCATTAAACAGAGAGATAGTAACGATTTTGGAGAAACACAATATAGTAAAGAAGGTGAATGTTTATGAAGATGAAAAAGAAGATAAAAAGGTACTGCCCATACTGTAAAAAACACACAGAGCACATTGTAGAGAGAGCAAAAAAGAGGAAAGCAAGTGAATTAACTTGGGGTCAAAGACAATTCAGAAGAGTTTTAAGAGGTTATGGAGGTTACCCAAGACCTTTACCAGACAACGCTAAGCCAACAAAGAAATTAGATTTAAGATACAAATGTACAGTTTGCGGTAAAATGCACACAAGAGCAAACGGTGGATTTAGAGTAAGCAAATTTGAATTAGTAGAATAGTTTGTGAGAATTAAAATTTAAACAAGGTGGGAATATGGACTTGATACCAACACCAAAAAGCAAATTCTTAAAAGTCCAATGTCCTGAGTGCAACAACGAGCAAGTGATATTTGGATGTCCATCAACAGTAGTAAAATGTTTAGTTTGTGGTAAAGTATTGGCAGAGCCAAAAGCATCCAAAGGATTAATTAAGGCAAAAATTTTAGAGGTATTGGGGTAAATTTTATTTTTTTGCTATTTTATTTGTTAAGTTTTTTGTTGTTGCGTTTTTACAATTATTTTTGAAAAATAAAAATCAAGAAATATTTATATATGTCTGATTTAAAATTAAAAGTATAAACATTTTAATTTTGTGATAAACGTTTTGTTGTAAATTTACTGTTATCATTGGAGGTGTTTTTAATGAGGAGAGATTTTCCAGAAGAAGGGGATATAGTTATTGGAACAGTTATTGATGTTAAACCTTATGGGGCATTTGTTGAACTTTTGGAGTATCCTGGGAAAGAGGGAATGATACACATTTCAGAGGTTTCATCAGGTTGGATTAAGAATATTAGGGATTACATCAAGAAGGGTCAGAGGGTTGTAGCAAAGGTAATGAGGGTCAATGAAGAAAAAGGACAAATCGATTTATCATTAAAGAGGGTAACTGAACAACAAAAAAGGGCAAAAGTCCAGGAATGGAAGAGATTCCAAAGAGCAGAAAAAATGCTCGAAATGGCTGCACAGAAATTGGGAAAAAGTTTAGAAGAGGCTTGGGAAGAGGTAGGTTATTTGTTAGAGGAGGAGTTTGGAGAACTTTATGGTGCTTTTGAAGGGCTTGTTATTGAGGGGAAGGAGTTATTGGAAGGTTTGGATATCCCACAAGAATGGATAGATGCGTTGTATGATATTGCAAGGGAAAACATTGAATTAACAAATGTTAAGGTTGAAGGATTTGTTGAATTAAAATCATTAGCACCAGATGGAGTTAAAATCATTAAAAAGGCATTAACAAATGCTTTAAAAGCAAACCCATATGAGGATGTTGAAGTTGAGATAACTTATGTTGGCTCACCAAAATACAGAATAGAGGTTATTGCTCCAGATTATAAGAGTGGGGAAGAGGTTTTAAAGAAAGTTGCTGAGAAAGCAGTTGAATACATAGAAAAATACGGTGGAGAGGGGAAATTCTATAGAGAAAATTAATCAAAATGTGAGATAATGAGAATAAGAAAATGCTTAAAATGTGGAAGATATACTTTAAAAGAATTCTGCCCAAATTGTGGAGAAAAAACCATAATCCCAAAACCTCCAAAATTTTCTCCAGAAGATAGATACGGAAAATATAGAAGGATGCTTAAAAAGTCCTTAAAGAACAAAAATTAATTTTTTGGGATAAGATGCAGTTGAGATTATCCTCAGGAAAAATAATAGATGAAAAAGTCCATAATATTGGTATTATTGCACTTGGGTCTTTTTTGGAGAACCATGGTTCTGCATTACCAATAGATACAGATGCAAAGATTGCCTCATATATTGCTTTAAAAGTATCTATTTTAACAGGGGGGAAGTTTTTAGGGGTAGTTATTCCTTCAACAGAATATGATTATGTTAAACATGGAATCCATAATAAACCAGAGGAAGTTGTTGATTTTATAAAATTTTTGATAAAAGAAGGAAAAAAGATTGGCATAAAGAAGTTTTTGATTGTTAATTGCCATGGAGGGAATGTTTTAATTGAAAGATTTTTGAATGATTTGGAAAAGGAATTTAATGTTGAGATAAAAATGAAGAACATAACCTTTACCCATGCAGCAACTGAGGAGGTTTCTGTTGGTTATGTTGTTGGAATAGTTGATGAAAATAAAATGGATGAGCATAACTTTATCAAATATCGTGAAATTGGGATGGTTGGATTAAAAGAGGCAAGAGAAAATAACAAATTTATAGATGGGGAGGCAAAAGTTGTTGAAAAAGAGGGAGTTAGAATAGATAAAGAACTTGGGAAAAGAATTTTAAATAATGTTACCAAAGAATGCGTTGAAATTGTTAAATTGTGGATTAATAGATGATTCAATAGCAAAACATTTATATGGATGAGGTTTATAATCTTTGCAATACAAAATTGGGAGAAAGATAACATGTGGGAGAATGCTCCATCACACATATGTAGAGGAGGAGATTTGAGAGGTTTGGCATTTTGCTGTCCACCAATAAAACATTGTCCAATACACAATGCACTCACTATTTTAAAGATGACGCCGGAGGAGTTTATAAAAATTAAGCAGGACTTTGCAAATAAAACAAGATTAGGAAAGGGAAAAAATATATGTTTTGGAAGTTTGGTTTGGTGTTGCAAGATAACAAAACCATGCCCATTTAGAGATGGGGAGATGAAGAGAATAAATATGGGTGAAGATGAATACATGGAGTTAAAAAAGCAACTTGCAGAAGAGATAATTAAAAACTCAAAATTCTTTGAAGAAAGTTTGAAGGTATTTGAAAAATACGGCATTCCAAAGGACATTGCTGAAAAATGCATCTTAGAAACAGGGGATTTGAAGAAGGCTTATGAAATGGCCAAAAAAATTATGGATGAGAAATTTTAACATTTAATGCAATATCAAAATCCTCCAAATCAAACACTAAATAATCTTTAAAATTTTCTTTGTTTTTGATTTCTTTTCCTATAATGGAATAATATTTTTCGTAATTATCTAGTCCAACAAGTTCTGATTTTCTTTCCAAATCATTAAATATTTTTTTAACATCTCTGTCTTTCAAATTTCTCCATTTAACTTCAACAAATAATGCCTTTTTCTCTTTTTTATTTATGGCCATTAAATCAATCTCTTCTTCTTTTTTCCACCATCTTCCAATGTTTAAAAATTTAAATGGCAATTTATTCATTTTATTCAACTCAATTAAAAACTCCTTAGCAACTTTTTCAAAAACAAATCCCAAATATTGATTATAATCAGATTTTATCTCATCAATGTCAAAAATTCCCTCTTCAATCGCAGATAGGTTTGGAAAAATGCATCTAAAATAAAATGCAATAAAATTATCTTTAATGTAATATTTTCCTTTTTTTGCCTTTGAACTTTCGGTTATTGGAATTTCCCTCTCAATGAACTCTGTCTCAATTAGATTCTTTAAATATGGTGTTATATCCGAATGTCTAAGTCCCAAGTAATTCTTTATCTCCCCAAGTGAATGATTACCAAAGGAAATTGCTTCAAGTATCTTTTTGTAAGTTGTTGGCTCTTCAAACTCATATCTCATCAAAAAATCAACTTCATATCTCAAAAAACTATCAATTCTTTTAATTTCTTCCCCTAAATAATCCCAAAATGGCAGTTTGATTTTTTCAAGATAATATGGAATGCCATCAGCAAAACCATAAATCTCAACAAGTTCCTTCCAAGTTGCATTGGGGAAAAATTCCTTTAAATGCTTAAATTTTAACGGCCTAATTTTTAAAACGCCCGTTTTTCTCCCATAAAGTGGTGATTTATAACTTAAAACTTTCTCTCCCATCATGGATATTGACGAACCAAGAATAATAAGTTTTGTTTTTGTATCTTTCAAATGAACATCCACAATTCTTTGGAATAAGGAGAGAATATTTGGGTTTTCTTTAATTAAATTTGGAAACTCATCAATAATAATGATTTTATCCTTTAAAAAATTAAAATACGCTTCCCAATCCTCTTTGGCATACTCTATTGTTAGAACTACCTTTGATGCGTATCTTTTAAAATGCTTTAAATTATCCCCCTCAACTGCTAAGTAGTAAATATGCTCTTTGTTTTCTACACTTTTTAATGCTAATTTTGTTTTCCCTATCCTTCTTCTCCCATAAATAACTACAAATTCAAACTTATTGCTATTAAGCTTCTCATTTAATGCCTTTAACTTTTCCTCTCTGTTGATGAACATGATAATCACTTAATGATAATTATAATTATAATAATTGAAATTATCATTTTTATGGATTTTGATAAAATATTTAAACAACAGATTAAAAATTTTGAAAAGGTGATAAAATGATATTTGTAACAGGAATAGACACTGGTGTAGGAAAAACTTATGTCTCATCAATTTTGGCAGAGAATTTAAAGAAAATGGGCGTTAATGTTGGATATTTAAAGCCAGTTGAGACAGGAGGGAGAGAAGATACCTTAACTTTAAATATCCTAAAGACAGATGATGATTTGGATTTGATGAACCCCATTAATTTAAAACTTCCTTTGTCCCCAAATATTGCATTTGAAGTTGAAAACATCCCATTAACTTTGGATGAGATAAAAGAGAAAATAAAGAACGCCTATGAAACTTTAAAAGAGAGGCATGATTTTTTAATTGTTGAAGGGGCCGGGGGAGTTTGTGTTCCAATAAAAGAGAACTTTTTAATGAGTGATTTGATTAAGTTTTTGGATTTGGATGCAGTTGTTGTTTCACGGCCTAATTTAGGGACTATTAACCACACTTTATTGACTGTTGAGCATTTGAGAAATAAGGGGATTAATGTTAGAGGAGTTATTATCAACTGCATAACTGATTTGAGTGAGGTTCTATATTATGAGAAAACCTTTGAAACAATTGAGAAAGTTGGGAATATTGAGATAATTGGAATTGTTAAAAGTAGGGAAGATTTTGAGATTGATTTTGATAAAATAATGTAATAATTCTTAATAGCAACCATAAAAAATAAAAAATTGTTAAAAAATTGAAATAACTATTTTAGCGGATGATTGCTATTGTATCCACAACATCCTCAATATTTACTGCCTCAACAACTTCCCCTTCACTTACAATTGCCCTCTTGACGTCTTTTATGTGCTCTTTTGTTATTCTTCCCCATTCTGTCTCTAATCCTTCACTCAATATTTTCTCAATGGTCTCCTCATCTGCATTTTTGATGAAGTCCATGACGTTCTTTGCATTCTTCTTGAATTCTGGACCTATTTTTGATTTGTTTGGAATAACTTCAACAATCTTTTGCTCTAATGTTGGTTTTCCGAATATTATTTTTAATTCATTTATTTTCATCGCTCCTTTTATGTCCTCTTGGGATTTTAAAAGACCTTCATAAGCATCTTTGTCATTTGTGTAAATCTCAACAACATTCAATGGTGCATTTAAAGGCATTCCCTTGTTTGCTTTGAATCTCCTTATTGAAGCAACTGCATTCTTAGCAACTTCTCCAATATATTCATTTTTGTCGCTAATGAACTCCCCTCTAACCTTTGGCCATGAGAAGTGGAGATTATCTACCTTATAAATCTCTCCAACATAGTCAGCAAAGTGTGGTGTGAATGGTGCTATTAATTTCAATAAATTGCTTATTACATAGTATAATGTCCATTGTGCTTGTAATTTTGATTCTTCATCTTCATCTTTGCTGTATAACCTATGCTTAATCATCTCAATGTAATTGTCGCAAAACTCATGCCATACGAACTTTTGAATCTCAACTATTGTGTTAAATCTGTATGCCTCTAAGTCCTCTGTAACTCTTTTGATGAGTTTTTGCAATTTGCTTAAAATCCATAAGTCAACTGGATTATCTGTTTTTATTTCTTCTTTTTTAAGTTCCTCAATCAATTCATCATCAATATTCATCTTAGCAAACCTGCACGCATTCCAGAACTTCCTCAAAAACCTGTATCCATAATCAACCTCTTTCCATGCAAATGGAACATCATCCCCAATTACACTATTACTTGCCCACAATCTTAAAGCATCTGCCCCATACTTCTCCGTTATCTCATCTGGCTCAACGACATTACCCCTACTCTTACTCATCTTATGCCCATCTTCACCAAACACCATTCCATTTATAACAATCTCATCCCATGGTTTCTTTTTAGTTAATGCTATGGATTTTACTATTGTATAGAATGCCCATGTCCTTATAATGTCGTGTCCTTGTGGTCTTAAATGAACTGGGTAGTGTTTTTTGAAGAATTCCTCATCATCTAACCACTTTGTAATTACCATTGGTGTTATTGATGAATCCATCCATGTGTCTAAAACATCCGTCTCTGGAATTAAATCATCGTTTCCACACTCACAAGTGTATGGGCATTCTTTTGTTGGGTCTATTGGTAAGTCCCCTTCCTTAGCAACGATAATTTTTCCACATTTCTTACAGTACCAAACTGGTATTGGTGTAGCAAAGATTCTCTGCCTACTTATACACCAGTCCCAATCCATATCCTTAATCCAATTCAACAACCTTGTCTTCATGTGTTCTGGAACCCATTTTAATTCATTTGCTACCTTCTCTATTTCTGGGGCGAGTTTTCTAATATTTACAAACCACTGGTCTCCTACAATAATTTCAATTGGTGTCTTACATCTCCAACATACACCAACATTCTGCTTTATTGGTTCTTGTTTTATTAAGTAGTTCTCTTTCTTCAAGTCCTCAATTATCTTTACCCTTGCTTCTTCTGTTCTTAATCCCGCATATTTTCCACAAATTTCAGTTAGGCATCCACTCTCATCAATTGCCTTCTTAACATCTAATCCATGCCTATTTACCCAAACAACGTCTGTCTTATCCCCAAATGTACAAACCATTACAACCCCAGTACCAAACTCCATCTCAACGTCCTCATCAGGATAAACGGTAACCTCTTGGTTGAATAAAGGCACTCTAACCTTCTTTCCAATTACATCCTTGTATCTCTCATCCTCTGGGTGGACAACAATCCCAACACATGCAGCCATTAACTCTGGTCTTGTTGTTGCAATGGTTAAGTATTTACTTTCATCATCAGCATAAGGGAATTTTATGTAGTTTAATTTTGATTCTCTCTCCTTATATTCTACCTCAGCAAATGCAATTGCTGTCTGACATCTTGGACACCAATTTACTGGGTGCTTCCCTCTATAAATTAAACCGTCATTATACATCCTAACAAATGCAACTTGGGACTTTCTCACATACTCTGGTTTCATTGTTATATATTCCCTATCCCAATCAATTGAAATACCGAGGGATTTTACCTGCTCCCTCATTCTTTTGATGTTTTGTTCTGTTAATTCAATACAGAGTTCTCTAAATTTATGCCTATCAACATCTGATTTTGTTATGCCATGAATTTCCTCAACCTTAACCTCTGTAGGCAATCCGTGACAATCCCAACCTTGAGGAAAGAGAACATTATATCCACTCATTCTCTTAAATCTCGCTATTATATCCATATAAGTCCAGTTCAATGCATGACCTAAGTGCATTCTTCCTGTTGGGTATGGTGGGGGAGTATCTATAATATAAGGTGGTCTTTTCTCATCCCCCCTATCAAATTTGTAAATTTTGCTTTCTTCCCACTTCTTTTGAATTTCTTTCTCTATTACAATTGGTGGATAGTCCTTTGGCATTTCCATAATTGTTCACCATATATAGATTTTTTGCAATTCAAATGTTTGCGTTAAGATGACCATATAATTCACAATAACCATTATTAAAACTCAAATTTGATACATGGATAAACCCCAATAAATTCGCAAACAACCTATATTAAAGGTGAATATATTAAAATATTTACTGTTATTTAATAAATTTAAATATTTAACTCTAAAATAGATGATTTTTACAATATTAACCAAAAATAATCAAAAAAATCATAAAAAATGGCTCAGTTCGGGTAAGTATCATCATGCGTCAGATAACCCTCTTATCATCATAGCCGTAAACAAAAATATTTTAGGTTAAGAATATATATACCTAATGTGCAAAAATCTTACTAAAGTACTATGGTGAAAATATGTTATACAAAAAAATCGTTGTCCCTACTGATGGCTCAGAAGTTTCTATGGAAGCAGCAAGGCATGCTATTGAAATAGGAAAATTGATGAAGGCGGAAATTTATGCAATATATGTGGTAGATATAGCCCCGTTTATTGGACTCCCAACTGAGGGGTTATGGGAAACGATGAAGGAAATCTTAAATGAAGAGGGAGAAAAAGCACTAAAAAAGGTTAAAAAAATGTCTGAAGAATGTGGGGTAAATGTGAAATGTGAAATTTTAGAGGGGGTTCCTGCAAATGAAATCGTTGAATTCGCAGAAAAGAAAAGGGCAGATATCATAGTCATGGGAACCTCTGGAAAAACAGGATTGGATAGGTTTTTGTTGGGTAGTGTTGCTGAAAAGGTTATAAGAAACGCTCATTGTCCAGTTTTGATTGTTAAAAAACAGGAAAAAGAAGAATAATCCTTTTATTTTAATTTTTTAATTTTAGTTTATTTTACCTGCTCTTTTTTGAAGGCAAAGTTTTTAACTATTGAATTTAAATTATTGTTAAATCCTTAGTTTTTTTATGTGGATGGAAAATAATATATATGGTGGGTTGCAATGGTTAATCAAGATATTGAAGTAAGGAAGTTAGAACACATATTGGTTTGTAATTACTGCGATGTTGAATACAAAAAAGGAACACTCCTTGATAATGTTGAACTTATACATAGAGGCATTCCAGAGTGTGATTTGGAAGATATAGAAACCTCAATCAAATTGTTTGGAAAAACATTGGATGCTCCAATTATTGTTGCTGGAATGACTGGAGGACATAGTAAAGCAAAAGAAATTAACAAAAATATAGCAATAGCAATAGAAGAACTCAACTTAGGGATGGGTTTAGGTTCCCAAAGGGCTGCTATAGCAAATGAGGAATTAATCGATACCTATTCCATTGTTAGAGAATATACTAACTCATTAGTTATTGGAAACTTAGGAGCAGTTAATTTCATAAAAGATGGATGGAATGAAGAGATTATTGATAAAGCAGTTGAAATGATAGATGCTGATGCTATTGCAATACACTTTAATCCACTACAAGAGGCTATTCAGCCAGAAGGTGACGTAAATTTCAAAGGTATGGAGATTTTAAGGAATATTATTTCTTCATACAAAAATAACCATAAAAACATCCCATTCATCGCAAAACAAGTGGGAGAAGGATTTTCAAAAGAAGATGCTGAGATAATAAGTAGTTTTGGCTTTGATGCCATTGATGTTGGCGGTAGTGGAGGAACTTCTTGGGCTGCGGTGGAGTTGTATAGGATAAAAGATGAGGAATTTAGGGAATTGGCAGAGAACTTTACAAATTGGGGAATTCCAACTGCTGCATCAATATTTGAGGTTAGAAGTGTTTTTAATAAAACTCTCATTGCCACTGGCGGAATAAGGAATGGAATAGATATAGCAAAGTCCATAGCCATTGGTGCAGATTGCTGTGGAATTGCTTTACCAATATTAAAGGCAGCATTAAAGAGTCCAGAAGAAGTAGTGAAGGTTTTAGAAAAATTTATAAAAGAACTAAAAATTGCCATGTTCTTAACTGGATGCGATAGTGTTGAAAAACTAAAAAAAGCCCCATACATTGTCAAAGGAGAATTGAAAGATTGGATTTCTCAGAGGTTAGATTGAGTAATTTCCATTGTTGTTTATCATTTTTACTGTTGGTGTTGTTTGTAATCTTGTTCATATGGTTATTATGTAATAAAAAGCAACATGCATGTTCTTCAAATTAAAATTTAAGTAGTATTTTGCATTTAAAACGCTATTTGATTTATTTATAGGCAGTAGTGCCACTTTTGATTTGATTTCAAAACAGTAGAACTTAATTTTTTATTATAAAACATAAAGGATGTGATAATTTGCAATTAGAGGTTATTGCTATTGGTGGTTATGAGGAAGTTGGTAGAAACATGACTGCCGTTAATGTAGACGGAGAAATTGTAATTTTTGATATGGGAATAAGGTTAGATAGAGTAATGATTCATGAAGATACCGATATCTCAAAAATGCATAGTTTGAATTTAATTGAGATGGGTGTTATTCCAAACGATACAGTAATGAAACATGTTGAAGGTGAAGTTAAGGCTATTGTTTTAACACACGGGCATTTAGACCACATCGGTGCAATAACAAAATTGGCACATAGATATAACGCACCAATAATTGGAACCCCATACACACTTGAACTTGTTAAAAGAGAGATATTGAGTGAGAAAAAATTTGATGTTAGAAATCCATTGGTAACTCTAAATCCCGGAGAAACAAAAGATTTAACACCTAACTTATCATTAGAATTTATAAGAGCAACCCACAGTATCCCAGATTCTGTTTTTGCTGCTTTACATACCCCTTATGGAGCAATTTTGTATGCAAATGACTTTAAATTTGACAACTTCCCAGTTGTTGGGGAGAGACCAGATTATAGGGCATTAAAAAGATTGGGGAAAAATGGGGTTATCTGCATGATTTCAGAGAGTACGAGGGTAGATCATGAGGGGAAAACCCCATCAGAAATCATTGCCGCTAATTTATTAAAAAACGACTTACTTGGAACAGATAATGAAGGAAAGGGTGTTGTTGTAACAACATTCTCATCCCACATAGCAAGGATAAAATCCATAACAGAAATTGCTGTAAAAATGGATAGAATCCCCATTTTGTTGGGAAGGAGTATGATGAAGTATTGTGGTATTGCAGAAGATATTGGAATCGTTGAGTTTCCAGAAGGGACAAGAATGTACGGAGATCCATCAGCAATTGATAGTGCATTAAGAACCATTGCAAAAGAAGGTAAAGAAAATTATTTATTAATTGTCACTGGGCACCAGGGGGAAGAAGGTGCTGTTTTATCAAGAATGGCAACAAACAAAACCCCATATCAATTTGAAAAACACGATCAAGTTGTATTCTCAGCAGACCCAATTCCAAACCCAATAAACGCTGCCCAAAGGTATATGCTTGAGTCGAGATTAAAGTTACTCGGGGTGAGAGTGTTTAAAGGGGCACACGTATCTGGACACGCTGCAAAAGAGGACCACAGAGATATGATAAGATGGATTAATGCAGAGCATATAATCCCTTCACATGGAGACTTTAATTTAACAGCAAGTTATACAAAACTTGCAGAGGAAGAGGGTTATAGGTTAGGAGAGGATGTCCACTTATTGAGAAATGGGCAGTGCTTAAGTTTTGAGAGGATAATTTAAATCAAATATTTGAGGTGGATGAGATGTCAGAATTGTTTGATAATGAGATATTAAAGAAAATAGATGAGGAGTTAAAAACATATGTTGATAAAAATGATAAACTTTACAACGCCTCAAAACACCTTCTTTTTGCGGGAGGGAAGAGGATTAGACCATATTTAGCAGTTTTAACATACAACCTAAAAAAGGACGATATTGAAGAAGTTCTCCCCCCTGCAGTTGCAGTTGAGTTGATTCACAACTATACGTTAATTCATGACGACATCATGGATAACGACGATGAGAGGAGAGGAAAACCAACAGTTCATGTAGTTTATGGGGAACCAATTGCAATACTTGCAGGGGATTTACTCTATGCTAAGGCATTTGAGGCAATAACCAAGATAAAAGATAGCAAAAAGGCATACGAGGTTTTAAAAGTTTTAGCAAGGGCTTGTGTTGAGGTTTGTGAAGGGCAGGCAATGGATATGGAATTTGAAAACTACTTCCCATCGATGGATGAATACTTTGAGATGATTTCCAAAAAAACTGGGGCTTTGATTGTTGCTTCAGTTGAAATTGGGGCCATTATGGCAGATTGTAATGAGGAAGAAAGAAAAGCACTTGCAGAATATGCAAAAAGGATTGGTATGACATTCCAAATTCAAGATGACGTTTTAGACTTGATTGGGGACAAAAAAACCATTGGGAAACCAGTTGGGAGCGATATAAAAGAAGGAAAAAAAACTTTAATGGCCATACATGCGATGGAAACATTAGATGAAGAAAAAAAGAAGAGGTTGTTGGAGATTTTGGGTAATGAGAATGCAACAGATGAGGAAGTTAAAGAGGCAATAGAAATCCTTAGCAACTCCATAGAATATGCAAAGGAATTGATGAAAAAGGCAACTAAAGAGGCAAAGGATTATTTAAAAATATTTGACAAAGATAAGAGAAAGAAATTAGAAGATATTGCTGACTTTATAATCAATAGAATTTATTAATTTATTAATTGGTGAATGTTATGAAAATTCCAAGATTGTATGTTGAAGGAGAGGTAGAAAAGAATGAAGGAAGGAAAGTAGTTATTGAAAATGATGGGAAGGCCATTAGGTTTTTAGATAAAGATGAGGAATATGAGGGAGAAGGAAAAATATTATATCAAGTAATTTATGATGACTTTGACAAATACATACTCCTCTCAAAATTAACAAGAGACGTTTTAATCCAATATCCAGATGGGAGGACAATAACCTATTTGAAAAAAGGAACTGAACTTTTGGAAATTCCTGCAGAAGGGTATGAAGTGCATCCTATTGTAGATTTTGGTTGCAGGGTTTTAGAGGGGCATAGGCTGGCTGCACTGGTTACCAGAAAAGGAGAAATTAGGTTTGTAAACACTCCAGTAACTGGAACAGTTGTATTTATGAAGGAAGTACCTACAAAAAGGGCAAACTATGTATTCTACATCCTCTCAGAAAAGTTTTAGTGGGGGATCTGCTAGTGCCCATGTTATTTTATATAGTTGTTTGCGAATTTTATTAAAATTTATTTATACACCCAAAATTTTTAAATGGTTGTTATTAGGTGTTAAATTTTAAAATAAGTTGTAATCTTCCTTGAATTTATTAGGTATTTTAATATTTAACGCAAACAACTATAATTTTCACTTACTGATA
>NZ_AGJL01000002.1 GCF_000243455.1 Methanotorris formicicus Mc-S-70
ATCTTTTTAAATACTCGTTTATAATATTCTCAGCCTTCTTTTTATAGTTTGTCGAGACCAAATATTTAACTTTCCTCTGCCCTTCCATTAACACTCCAACGATTTTAACTTTCCCAACATTTGGAATATTAACTACTTTCTTGGACAATTTAAACTTTATCCCTTTAATAGTCCTTAATTTAAGCTTTTCTTTCTCGAAATCCCTCTTAAATAGTCCTTCTACCTTAACCTTCTTACCGAAATATTCAACTATCAGGTTTTTCCTAAGTTTACCAATATATTCCATTCCCAATTCTTTAGATTCCTTCATAATTTTCTTTGTCGTTACAAAAGTGTCTCCTACGACCGTCCCGATATCTATATGAGTTAAGAATCTAATAATTTCGATGAATATGTCTGTGGATTTTTGCCAAGTGGTTTATTGTAGTGTAAATCGAATATATCCCTTTTTTCGTGATAAATACAGCAGTTTATCTGCTCTTGATATGGTTTGCTATGTCTTTCGATGTAGTTATATCGAATATTGCAACCATAAACCTTTTACTCCATCTCCTTAGTAGCGTTGAATCGATTATTGCAGTGTATTTAAATCTATTGTCATCAAAATATCGGGAAGGTTGGATAGTTGAGTATACAAACAAAACTCATTTTCTGATAGTTTTTGTAGGTTTTTAACGATAGTCGTTCTGTGAATTCCCGAGACATACTCTGAAAATGCTTTGATAGTTTTTATCGGCGTTAGCGTTCTAACTTGTGCGAACTTAGATAACTCCTCCGAACAGTTAAATCCTAAACTATTTATAGAATTAGTGAGTATATTATTAAGTGCTGCTAGCATAGGAGATGCACCGTTTTTTAACGAGTTATTTAAGTACTACCTATTTCTATTTTTTGGTCTTAATTTTAATAGTGTTAAATCACACTATCAGTCAAGTAAGGCACAAGAAAGTGTTATTATAAATACTCATGGAGAATCTGTCCTATTTCCTAAAAGTTACGATAGAAATGGAGACAATCTCATTGGAAGGGATGAATCACTAATATTATTAAAGGACATAAAATCAGTGATAGAAAATGGTGCAACCTGGGTGAATCCCGCAGGTTATCCATTTTATTATACCACTAATAATAATAATAATAATAATAATAATAATAATAATAATAATAATAATAATAATAATAATAATAATAATAATAATAATAATAATAATATGGTTGCTTACGATGGTAGAAACGATGTGAACGATCATACTCAATGGATTGGATGGGAAGGGGCGAATACTGTTATTGGTCAGGATGTAATATTTTACCCACCCGGTAGTGGAGTATATAATTGGACAAGTTCTTCTAACTCTTCAGACTGGTTCACTTCTAGTTGATATAACCGACTATTGAATTTAATAGTGATGGTAATAAAGTAATATCCGCAGATATTCCAATTGGAAGTGGTAGTTTGGTATTTAGTGGAATAGATGGAAATAACAAAAGTCAACTTAACAAAGTTATTTCGAGGATGAATGACTACATTATTGACAAAATAGGGGCAGACCCTCCAAACACTCCAGTAAAGACTCCAATTCCAGTATTTGCAATTATACTTACAATATTGGTACTACCAATACTAATAATGCATAAATCCAACTAAAATTACATTATCTGACAGTGTTTATTTAGAAACCCATTATGGTAAGTTGAAATATTGTTTTATTGGTGAGATGCTATGAAAACTAAGGTATATCCAATTTTAATGTTGTTTTTTATTTTATTGAGTGGATGCATTGGATTTAATAACTACAATAACAATGATGGTTTTAAAGATAGTTTTATACAAACTCATGAACATTTTTATGGGAAAGTCGTTAAGGTAGTTGATGGAGACACGGTTTATGTTGTTGCAGAGAATGGGACTAAATACAAAATAAGGCTCCTTGGTGTTGATACTCCAGAAACCTATAGGAAAAATAATCCCTACGAATACTTTGTAGATGAAAATACACCAATAACCAACATAACTTATTTGAAACTATGGGGACACAAAGCGACAGATTTTGCAAAGAGAAATCTTGAAAATAAAACTGTAATAGTGGTTTTTGATAAAAAAGCACCTAAAAAAGATAAATACGGAAGATATTTGGCTTATATATTCATAAACAATATAAATTTCAATGAAGAATTACTTAAATATGGATATGCAAGAGTTTACATCAGTAATTTTGAGTTAAAGGAAGAATTTATAAACATTGAAAAAGAGGCAAAAATTTATAGGAGAGGTTTATGGAATTGGAGTAACAATTAAAAAATAGTGGAATAGGGGATTCATCAAAACGTGAGGATTTAACTAATATAAAAATAGTGGACTGGGCGGGATTTGAACCCGCGGCCTCCGCACAGCCAATGCGGCGCTCTCCCAGTCTGAGCTACCAGCCCACGATAGGTATTAAGATAATTAATATAACCCATATATAAAATTTTCGAAGTTGAATATGAATAAAAAATGAGTTTTCCAAACGCATAATCTTATAAGATAAGTTCCCAGATCTCTTTCAATTTTTTGACATCAATTTGTCCAGGAGCGGATGCTTTTCCTTCCATAGAAGCAAAAGTTAAGATAGAGCCAAAATGAACCCCTAAGATTCTCGTCAATTTTCCTTCCTCTCCCATAGCGATGCCTATTATCTCTCCTTCATACTTGTTAATTACATTCAAAACTTTTAAAACATCTTCTTTACCTCTTGCCATGACTGCAAACTTTGTAATATCTCCAATTTTTAACCCATCTTCAACAATTTTTATTAACTCCTCATAAGATGGAGTTTTTTCAAAATCATGGTAAGAAATAATTATTTTTGTTTTTGAACCTATCTCATCCCTAAACTTCACGAGTTCTTTATTCTTCTCCTCTCTCAACTCAATATCTACAAATTTTGCATTGCATTCTATTGCCTTTTTTATTAGTTTTATTCTCTCATCATTGCTTTTTTTCCAAAATCCTCCTTCCCAATATGCTCTAACTGTTATTATGCAAGGAAACTTTGCCATCTCCTCAATAACACTTTCATCAACTTCTTTTAACATATCCACCCTAAACTCAACAATATCTGCCACTTCTAATGCTTTTTTAGCATTTTTTAATGCAGTACCTATGTTGTTATCAACAATGGGAATACATATCATATTTTTCACCAAATGCATTTTTTAAGTATTGATTGATAGTATTGCCCTTATTATTATCACTAAAATAATAAAAGAGGATATCAACGTTGAAATTGCACCACCAACAATGCCAAATTTTCCAATTAAAATGTAATTAAGTGAGAAATTCAATACAATTCCAATTAAGATTATATACAAGGATATTTTAGCATATCCAAACCCCTGCAGTGCTGAGGAGAGTATGGAGTAGATACTCATAAACATGGCAGAAATTGAGAGGATTTCTAAGGATATTGATGCTTCTGGATTTTTAACATGGAAAAAAAGATACAAAAGTTCATCTGGAAATGCAATGCATAAAGCAACAAAGGGTAATGAAAGTAATATATTTAGTAAAACCGCTTTTTTTATATATTTTTTATCCTTTGTTTTAGCAATTCTTGGAAGTAGGGGGATTGCTATAGAAGATGCAAATAGAAACACACCCCTTGATAATAGAGAGGCATAACCATAAATACCATTGGAATATGCCCCCAACAACGACATAATTACAATACTATCAATATCTCCCATTAATCTGTATGATGCTGTACCCAATGCTATTGGCACAGCGTATGAGAGAATCTTAAATTGAAAATTTTTATTAAACTTTGATTTTTGCCAAATTCCAAGTGATTTGTTTATAAAATACATTCCAGAAACCCCACCAATGAAGTAGGCAGTTGATATGGACAGTATTGCTCCAAAAACACCAAACATTACAGCAAAAACAACTGAAAATATTATTTTTGAAGTATATTCAAAAACCCATGTTAATGATAACTCCTTTATATGCAAGGTTCCCTGCAAAATTCCCCTCGACCATGAGATAAATGCAGCAAAAGGTAACGCCAACGATAATGCATAATACACATGAGTAGGAATATCTGCATACCCTCCCCCTAAGACATATCTCAAAAACAAAACAAAAATCCCCCCAAACAGAGAAAACAGCAGCATAATTTTTAGTGTTGGGATATACTTAGAGAGTGAGAAATTCTCATCCTCTGCAATAAACTTTGCCATTGCGGGAGGAATGCCGGAGCAAAAAAATATCGTTAATGTGTCCATTATTGGCAATGTTCCTCTCAAAACCCCAAAACCTTCTGTTCCCAACAAATACGCCATTAAAAAGAAAAACACATAAGCACATCCCTTTGAATAAATATTGGCTAACAGGATATAAAAACTGTCCTTTTTTAACCCCATTATTCCACCAAACAATAAAATTTTTATTTTGCATCAGTCTACTTTAAAGTTTTGTCCCCACTCCAATAAAAATCCTATTTCTTCCTATCTTATCACCAAATTTTGAATAAAGTTCTATGTTGTGTTCTTTTGCATATTCTTCAACCTTTTTTCTTCCAGCATCAACAGTTTTTTCTCCAAAGGAAATAACAAGAGTAGTTCCATTAATAGTCTCTTCCCCTAAAATTGGTTTTGTTTTTAACCTCCCCAATTCTTCAAAATCACTCAAATAATTAACTACCATCTTCGCATCATCAATAAATGGAAAATCTTTTAGATATTTTGTTATAAATTCTATATTTCTTCGCCTTTCTTGTCCATATTTTTTTATTCTTACATTGTAGTAGTTTAATTTTCCATCTTGAAAATCCTTTATTATACTCCTTGCAGTTCTATCTAAATCAACCTCATTCCCCTTCTTTAAATATTTTAGTTTTTTTCCAATTTTTTTAAGCAACTCCCCATCTATCTCATCAACCTCAACACCATAGTAGTTTGAGATGATGGTTTTGTCAAAATCATGCAACCTCCTCAATACCTTCAATGCTGGAGAGATTAAGTTCTCTGCCTTTTCAAGCCTCAAAGCCCCAGAAATTATTAATTCATCCTCATCTTTCATCTCCAAAACTCCCGGGGTGTCTAACAACTTTATATTTTTCGTTAATCTAATCCACTGCTCTCCTTTTGTTAATCCTGCCAAAGAACCAGTTAACGCACTCCTCTTTCCTGTTAATGCATTTATTATGGAGGATTTGCCTACATTTGGATAACCAACGACCCCAACCTTACCTTCTTTTATGTTGTTCTTTTTTAGGTGTTCCTTTATCTTATCCCTAAGTATCTTTGTCCCCATTCTATGCTTTGCACTTACAAATACTGCATTTTCTAATTTTTCCTCCCATTTTTCTAAAACCTCCTTTGGAACCAAATCCGCCTTATTTAAAACATAAATCAATTCTTTGTTCATTTTCTTTATCTTCTCTTCCAATTCTCTATTTCTTGTTGTCTCCGGATCCCTGGCATCTAAAACCAATAAAATAACATCACATTCATCTATAATCTTATTGACAATCTTCTTAACTGGAACTTTTTTGTATCTCATATTTTCACCTACAAATGAAATTAGAAATTAAAATTGTAGTGTCTGTTGCCCAAACTTCACTCCCAACTCTTCCAAAATTTTCTTTGCTATCTTTTCTCCCAACAATGATGCAATTTTCTTTGGATTTTTTGTTATATCTTCAACGCTCCTAATTCCTGCGTCATACAATTTCCTTGCCCTAATTCTACCAACATGTTTGATTTTTAGAAGTTCAAGGATGTCTTCTTTTGCTCCATGCTCCAACCTAATCTCCAATTTCGATAACGTATCTATATCCTTATTTAATAATTTTGCAATTTCTTTCGTTGAATATATCATCCACTTTGCCTGCTCAACCTTATATCTTAAAATCCCTGGTTCAATTTTATATTTTTTTAGTATTTCTTCCTCTGGAACTTCATTAATCCAATCATAAAGCATCTTCGCATTTTTAAATGCCTCTAAACTATCATAGGTTTTATCATAAATTCCCGCCTCTTCCATCTCTAAGATTAAATCCAACTCCTCAAAACCACTAACCCTCAACAACGGCATCATTTCAATGGTCTTTGAGATTAAATATAAATAATACAACTCCTCGTTACCAACATTTTCCATCTCATTTAATCCGTCAATTATTATCTTTGCACTTAGTGGATCTATATACAATTCAGAGATCCTCTTTCCTAATTTTGTTGGGAAATAATCAACTATAAACTCATTCTCCTCCAAAAAATCAATAACTTCTTTTATATTTCTCAAAACTCCTCCCAAATTTCCATATTGATGGGCATAGAAGGTGTTTTTTATAAATGATATCAAATCAAACTCATTCTCAATCTCCCTTGTGGCAATCATTCCCAACAGTTGGGTTCTTAAAACCCCCTGATTTGAGAGTTTTGAGTATATATATTCTGGTTTTCCTTCCAAATACATCTCTGCTCTTTCCAAATCCTTTTCATTCTTAACAAATATAATACCCTCCCCATAGGGATCCAATCCAGGTCTTCCTGCCCTTCCAATGCATTGATAGATTTCCATAATTGGAATTGGCCTCATCCTTCCATCAGAGAATCTCATTAAATCCCTTACAATTGCCCTCCTGCAAGGTAAATTTATCCCCGCAGAGTTATGTACTATAAATCCATTTGCCACAATGTAATGGCTATTACTTCCATCATCAGGCAGTTCTATGTCGTAGGCATATTTGTCATTTACCTTTATCTTTTTAATTTCCTTAATTCTATCCCAATAAATGTCTTCATCATAACATTCACACCATATTTTACCTATTTTCTTACTTTTTACAATCTGTTTCAATTTTCTTCTTTCCTTATGCTTAAGTGGAATATTTTCATAAAATCTTTTTACACTTATAAAATCACTGATTATTAGTTTATAAATGCCCCTTTTTTTGTATTCCTTACTATTTATTGGTGATTTTATAGCCCTTCTTCTTTTTCTGATTGAACTATGTACTCCAAACCTCAATAATGCCAATTGTAATTTTTTAACCAAATTTTCTGATGTTGAAGAGAATTCTATTTTCTTTTTGTTGTAATTAATGTACCCACCACCATCAAACAACCCTGCAATAAAGTATGATAACTTTTCCAATGGAAGGTTGTAAAACGCATCAATATTTAATTCATTAAATATTTTTCTTGGTTTTTTTAAGTACTTATGATGAGGAATCCCTCTTTCTATATTTTTTAAAAAGTGTTTTTTGTGAAGTTCAGAATCATTGAAGTATCCAATGAAATAAAGATCTCCATGGGATAAATCAATGTCTTTCTCCTCAATTCTTATCTTATCAACAGTTGCCACATAATCCCCAACTTTTAAGTCCTTTGCTTCTTTTTCACAAAGTTCTTTTCCTTCTTTAACTAAAAACATATGATTTGGGGTTGTGGTAATTTCCAATCCATTTTTTGTTTTTACAACAATGTTGTATGGATGTTGTGGGGTTTTATGAACTTTCCATCCATCCACTGGTTTTATTTTATTTCCACACAACGCAAAGATCTTTTCATTCTTATTCAGTTCTGTAATCTTTCTAAATCCGCTCTCTTGCAGTATTTCAGTATTTGCATTTAAACAGAGTGTAGGTGTGCAACAAATAACTTTTATTAATTTGTTCCTAAATCCCTCTTCAACAATTTTTCTATGCTCGTAAGTTAAACCCGCATGGTGGAAGGCAACACCCTTCTCCACACATTCTGCCAACGCCTTGCATGTTTCTGTTGGAGGTTCTAAGATTGATAAAATCTCATCCCTTAATTTTTGCAGTTCATATTTTTCATTGTTTGACAAATATTTCTTTAAATTCAGTTTTTTTGCTTCATTAACAGCCCCATTCTTAGAATTGCAGAATATTAAGCAACAACCCCCCTCTTTAACACAATCCAAAACCAAATTTAGCATTTGATTATTCGAAAAATTTGGCAGTTCTTTGCATTCCCTATCTGAATAAATAATTTTATTTTGGAAAAAAATACCTTTTCTCAACTCAACAGGCCTCCAATTATCTATAACGAGTTCAGCATTGAGCCACTCTGCCAACTCCTCAGGATTCCCAATTGTTGCAGATAAACCAACTATCTGCACATTCAAATTTTTTAATTTTGTTAATAAAACCTCCAACGTCCCTCCTCTTTTTTCATCATTTATCATGTGGATTTCATCAACAATAGCAACATAAACATAGTCAAGCCAATCTATATTATGCCTCATAAGGGAATCCAATTTTTCCGCAGTGGTTATGATGATGTTGTATTTGGATAAATACTCCTTTTCATCATAATCTCCAATAGATAACGCTACTTTTAAGCCATATTTTTCATATTTCCTCCTGAATTCATCATATTTTTCACTTGCCAATGCCTTTAAAGGCACTATGAATAAACCTTTTTTATTTGTAGGGGTTTTGTTTTCATCCAAAAGATGGTTTATTAGTACCATTTCTCCAATTAGGGTTTTTCCACTTGCTGTTGGGATACAAATTAAAAAATTTTTGTCTTTATCCAATAATCCTCTTTCAACAACCTTCTTTTGTGGAGGCCGGAGTTCTTTTATTCCATTTTCCCTTAAAACTTCAAAGACATGATTATGGTTTTGCATCATCTCACCAACTTTATATTAAGATAATAACGTAAATTTGGGAAAATTATTTTACTCTATTTAGAATAAGCCTAATGACTACATCTAAACATCCAATACATACCGATAAAATTCACAAATAGGTACAATTAAATAATTTAAATTGTTATATATTTTAAAGTCACCGAAAAATATATATACCTGAGTTCTTGTAAATACTTAATGGGCGGAAATCTCCTTCCTTCCAGAACTTGTAGTGTGCATAGGGTCGTTCTGCAAAGTATGTATGAATTATTGCCTCAAATTTCAATTTAGAGGTTTTTGTCGGCATCGTATTCAAATTTGAAGGTTATTAAAAATACTTTGCAGAACGACTACATAAACCAAAATTTTGTTTTGGGGGTGACGTTTTATGTGGAAAAAGTTACTTGCTTTAATATTTGCGGTTGCTATAGTAACCGCGTTTTCTGGATGTACCAACAAAACCCAGGAAGCAGAAACTGGAACCTCAGCAACAGATAATGTAATAAAAATAGGAGTTTTGACTGATTTATCAGGACCTTTATCATCTGATGGTAATGATATAAAGAAAACCTTAGAAATTGGAAAAGATGGGATAAACAAATATTTTGAAGAAAAAGGAATGCCATACAAAGTTGAACTTTATGTTGAAGATACTCAGACAAATCCATCAATTGCACTTCAAAAAGTTCAATCATTAAAAGCAAAAGGCATTAACTTAATAATTGGTCCAATGTCAAGTAGTGAAGTTAAAAATATCAAAAACTATGTAACTTCTAACAAGATGGTTATTATATCCCCAAGTTCAACTGCTATTCCAATAATGATTGGTTTCACTAAACCAGAAGATAAAAAATACGTCTTTAGATTTGTTCCAAACGATGAATTCCAAGGAAAAGCAATTGCAGGGGAAATAAAAGATATGGGTATTAAAGATGTTGTTGTAATATATAGGGGAGATGCATGGGGTAAAGGATTGGAAAAAGCTGCTGTTGAAAACTTAAAGAAAGAGGGAATAAATATTGTTGATGAAATTGAATATCCTTCAACTCCTGAACCAAGTGACTGGAGCCCATACATCCAGACATTGGAAAACAAACTCCAAGGAAAAGATCCAAAGACAACTGCTGTGTTATCTATAGGATTTGAGGAATTAGCAACCTTATTATCACAAATAGATGGTAACTCACCATTGTTAAAATACAAGTGGTTTGGTTCAGACGGAATCGTTGACAGTGAGAAGGTTGTAAAAGAAGCAAAAGACAAAGCAATGAAAATTGGGTTATATTCAACTGAGTTCTATGGAGTCAGTGATGAAGCAAAGAAATTAGCAGAAGAATATAAGAAGAGAGGATATGGAGAAAAACCAAGACAATATGCTTTAGTGTCTTATGATGCCTTATGGGTTGGAGCTATTTCCTATGCTGAGATGTTAAATGAAACTGGAAAATACGACGCTGACTTATTAGTTAAGTTAATTAAAGAAAATACTGTTAAATATACTAAAGATGAATTTGGATCTAAGCCAGTTACTGGAGACATTTACTTAAATGAATGGAATGATAGAGCAAGTGGAGACTATGGAATCCATGCTGTAACTGAAGATGGCTGGAAATTGGTAGGAATCTGGGACTACAAGACTGGAAAGATTAATTGGATAAATAAATAAATTTAATTTTTGTTTTATTTTTTAATCATTTCAGTTATTTTTATTTTTTTATTTTCAGGTTGTTTTAAGGATTAACAATTAATGATGGGGTTATTATGTTCGAGACATTAATACTAAAATATGAGGATGTAGAAAGGCTATTTGATATCAAAAAAATCTTAGATGTTGTAGAATTAGCATTTAAAGAAAAAGGTTTAGGACTTGTAGAAATGCCTGTAAGAGAGCCAATAATTAAAGGTGAATGGGTAAAAGAAGGCTTGTATATAAATGCAATTGGAGCAGATGCCCAGGTAAGAGAGAGTTGGAAACTACAGTGTTGTTAAAGGCAGATAAAATTGTTGTAGATTGTTATGAACAGACAATGCATAGTGGAGAAATAAATGTTCCAATATCAAATAATGAAATAACAAAAGAAAACATCTACGGAGAAATAGGCGAAATAATTGTAGGGAAGAAAAATGGAAGAGAAAAAGATAATGAAATAACAATCTTTGATTCAACAGGATTGGCAATACAAGATGTGGCTGTAGCCCATAGGTTGTATTTAGAAGCTCAAAAACTTGGAATTAGAAATAGGGTGGAACTTGTTAGAGTTGTTTAACGTAAAGTATATATAAAATTTGTAATGATTTTAGATGTAGTGAGTTTTTGGGGGATACGATGGAGATTTTGAGGACAGAAAATATTGTAAAATATTTTGGTGAGTTTAAAGCTTTGGATGGAGTATCTATAAGTGTAAATAAAGGAGATGTCACCTTATTATAGGTCCAAATGGGAGTGGAAAATCTACACTGATAAATGTTATTACTGGATTTTTAAAGGCAGATGAGGGAAAAGTTTATTTTGAAAATAAAGACATCACAAACAAAGAACCAGCAGAACTCTACCATTACGGAATTGTTAGAGCTTTTCAAACACCACAACCTTTAAAAGAGATGACTGTTCTTGAAAATTTGTTAATAGGGGAAATTAATCCAGGAGAGAATCCTTTAAATGCCCTATTTTATAAAAAATGGATTCCAAAAGAAGAAGAAATGGTTGAAAAAGCTTTTAAAGTATTGGAATTTTTAAAATTATCTCATCTGCATGATAGAAAGGCAGGAGAGCTTAGTGGAGGGCAGATGAAGCTTGTTGAGATTGGAAGGGCTTTAATGACTAATCCAAAAATGATTGTTATGGATGAGCCAATAGCAGGAGTAGCCCCAGGTTTAGCCCATGATATATTCAACCATGTCCTTGAATTGAAAGAAAAAGGTATTACATTTTTAATTATTGAGCATAGATTGGATATTGTTTTGAACTATATAGATCATTTATATGTTATGTTTAATGGGCAAATTATTGCTGAAGGTAGAGGAGGGGAGGGGATTAAAAAGGTTTTATCAGACCCAAAAGTTGTTGAAATTTACATTGGAGAATAATCCATTTGATTTGTTGGTGATGAACATGATAAAAGTAAAAAATCTAAACGCTGGTTATGGAAAATTACAGATATTATTTGACGTAGATGCAAAAATAGAAAAAGGGAAAATCACAACTGTTGTAGGCCCAAATGGGAGTGGAAAATCTACATTTTTAAAAACCTTGTTTGGTTTAACAAAGATATATTCTGGAGAGATAGAGTTTAAAGGAAAAGATATAGCAAAACTCCCCCCACATATAAAAGCAAGAATGAAAATTGCTTATTTACCACAAACAAATAATGTATTTGCTAATTTAACTGTTGAAGAAAACTTAAAGATTGCTGGCTATGTATTAGATAAAGATAAAGTTAAAGAGGGGATAGAAATTGCTTTAAATGTATTTCCAGAACTTAAAGATATTTTAAAGAGAAAGGCTGGAACATTGAGTGGAGGACAGAGGCAGTTCTTAGCTATGGGAATGGCTTTGGTTAGAGATGCAGAAGTTTTAATGTTGGATGAGCCAACTGCCCAATTATCACCAAAACTTGCAGAATTGATATTTGAAAAAATCATTGAAATGAGGGACAACTTTGACTTAACAATTTTGTTGGTTGAGCAAAATGCCAAGAGGGCTTTAGAGATTAGTGATAACGGTTATATGTTTGTGAGTGGAAGAGTAGCATTTGAAGGGACGGCAGAAGAGTTATTAAACCATGAGAAATTTAAGGAATATTCATTGGGAATAACTGCTATTTAATCCAAAAATATTATAATAAGTTTTTTAATTTACTAAAAGTTTCAAGGTGAAAAAATGATTTTAGAAGGGGCGATTATTTATTCTAACCTTTTAGTTTTGTTAGCCTTGGGATTAACTCTAACTTATATAACAACAAATGTTCCAAACTTTGCCCAGGGGAGTTATGCAATAGTTGGGAGTTATGTGGCTTTGACTTTATTGAAACTGTTTGGCATTAGTCCTTATCTGTCTCTTCCAGTTTTATTTGTTGTTGGGGCAGTTGTAGGTTTAGTCACATATTTGGCTCTAAAACCATTGATAAAGAGGGGAGCTTCTGTAGAGATTTTAATGATTGCTACATTGGCAGTTGATTTAATATTGTTAGGAGCTATTGGGGCTTATTCTGAAATATTAAGTGCAATTGTTGGCTCCACTCAAGCAAAATTCGTTTTTGCAAACTTAGACTTTACAGCATTTGGATTTAAAGGAATTTTGTTTGTTTCAACGTTTGTTATTATTTTGCTATTAATTGGGCTTTATCTCCTATTGTATAAAACAAAGTTTGGTATTGCATTGAGGGCTTCAATGGAAAATTCTTCCCTTGCTCAAACAATGGGGATTGATGTAGAAAAAACAAGGTTGTTTTCTTGGATTCTCTCTGGAGCTTTAGCTGGAGTTGCTGGGGGGCTTTTACCTTTTATGCAAGAGATTGTTCCAGCTACAGGGGGATTAATTATTATCTCAATCTTTGCAGCAAGTATTGTTGGAGGGTTGAGGCATATAAGTGGGGCATTAATTGGAGGATATGTCATTGGAATATCTGAGAGTTTAATAACCTATTACCTATCATCAGTATTTGGGACTGGATTTTTAGTATATGGAAAAGTCATTTCCTTAGTAATAATGATAGCAACATTATTAATAGCCCCTTATGGAATTACTGGAGTTGATTGGAAGAAGGTTAAGAAACTGCTTTTTACTTCATAATTTAACTTTGGGGTGAAAAAATGATTATTGAACTAATACCTATGATTTTGTTGTGGTTTGGGCTTTATTATATTGTTTCATTATCCTTAAACATGGAATTTGGTTATGCAGGTATTCCAAACTTTGGTAAAGCTTTATCAGTGTTGGTTGGAGCTATTGCAGTTGGAGGGATTTTAAACAGATTACTAATATTATATTTCGGCATTGGAGGGGACTTTATTACAGGAAGCACTTATGCAACATCTATGATAAATGATTTAATTGCCTCAAATCCAATAGTTGGAATTGGAATATTGGTATTGGCTATAATATTGGCTTCAATCCTTGGCTTTATCGTTGGAGCAATCTTTATCCTACCAAGTGCTAAGTTAAAAGAGGATTATTTAGGGATTACATTATTAGCTATAAGCGAGGCTGTGCTTTTAGTATGCACTTATAATCTAAATATAATTGGTGGATATTATGGAATTTCAACACCTGATATCTTAGCATTTGTTTCTGGTGAGTATAGGGGCTGGGTGTTTACAGGAATAGTTTTGGCTATTGCCTTCTTAATCTATTTGTTCTTTGAGAGATTGCTAAATACTCCTTATGGTAGAGTTTTGAGGGCGATGAGAGAGAATGAAGATACGGTTAAAGCATTTGGTAGAAATATAATGAAGTTGAGGATAAAGACTGTTGCTATTGGTTCTGCAATCGGTGCAATTGCTGGGGCTTTGTATTCACTATATACGGTAAATATCGTTGCAAATGCATTTACAAGGGTCGAATGGACATTCTTCCCATTCTTAATGGTCTTATTGGGAGGAAAAGGGAATAACAAAGGAGTTGCCTTAGGAGTTTTATGTTATGTTATAGTCAAAGTCCTATTGGATGTCTATAAGTATGATTTAAAGGAAGCTTTAGGCATTCCATTTGAACCAGTTTGGTTATCCTATATACTATTTGGGGTTTTAATGCTTCTTATCCTCTACTACAAGCCATCTGGTCTAATTCCTGAAAAACCAATACTGACAAAACCAATAAAAAAGTTTATGCAAAATCAATAGAAAATAATGAAACCCGTGAAAATATCGAAAATACACTATAACACAAGTGGTGATATTTATGGTGAAACTCACAGAAGAAATGAAAAAATCAATAAATGAATCAATTGTATTTCTTACAACCGCCACAAAAGATGGAATACCAAATGTTGCTCCTATGAGGGCTCTTAAAGTGGTTGATGATGAAACTGTTGTAATATGTGATAACTTTATGCATAAGACCTTAAAGAATATTAAAGAAAATCCAAATGTGGCTTTTGCAACATCAGATTGTAAAGAACATCCATTCCAATACAAAGGAATTGCAGAATACCACACAGAAGGAAAATGGTTTGAAATTGCAAAAGAGATAGATGCACAGTTTGGAAGAGTCCCAAAAGGAGCAGTTGTAATAAAAATAAAAGAAATATACAATGTAAAATCTGGGGAAGACGCTGGAAAATTAATAGCAAAAGACGAATAAATAAAACTAATAAATGTTCATATGCCAATGCCATATTATTTAACTCTTCTTCTAACCGCCTCAGCATGTCCATATAAACCTTCTGCCTCTGCCAATGTGATTACAATATCTGCTATATTTTTTAATCCTTCTTTTGTTAATTCTTGAATTGTTGGCTTTTTTAGGAATGTCTCAACACTTAACCCAGAATACATTCTTGCACATGCAGAGGTTGGTAAAACGTGGTTTGTTCCACTTGCGTAATCTCCAACTGGAACTGGAGCATACTCCCCCAAGAATATACTTCCAGCATGCTTAATTTTCTTTAAAACTTCTCTTGGATTTTTGGTTATGATTTCCAAATGTTCTGGGGCATATTCGTTTGAGAACTCTATACATTCATTTAAATCTCCAACAAGTATTGCAGAGTTTTCCAATGCCTTCTCAATAATATCTCTTCTCTCTGCTTTTTCCATCTCCTCAATGATTTTATTTTTTATGCTATTTGCCTTTTCCATAGATGTTGTTGTTATTATACAAGGGGCATTTGGATCATGCTCTGCCTGGGCTAAGAAGTCCAATGCTATATATTCTTCATTAGCATTTTCATCTGCAATTATCAAAACCTCAGAAGGTCCTGCAGGGAAGTCAATAGCAACATCACCATAAACCAACTTCTTTGCTGCAGTTACAAAAACATTCCCAGGCCCCACAATAATATCAACCTTTGGGATTGTTTCAGTTCCATAAGCCATTGCCCCTATTGCCTGAGATCCTCCAACCTTATACATCTCATCAGCCTTTGCTATATCCCCAGCAACCAATGTTGCAGGATTTCCTTCGCCCTCTTTTGTTGGGGGGGAGGTTATAACTACTTTTTCACATCCAGCAACCTTTGCAGGAATAACAGTCATTAAAACCGTTGAAGGATAAAATGCCCTACCTCCAGGCACATAACATCCAACATTCTCTATGGATCTTAAAATCTGCCCTGCTTTAATGCCATTCTTTTCCATTTCCCATTCTTTTAGGTTTTTTAGTTGCATCTCATGGAATTCCTTGATGTTCTCTGATGCCTTTTCTATTGCCTCTATGACCTTATAGTCAATTTTGTTGTATGCGTTTTCTATCTCTTCTTTACTAACTTTAAAATCTTCAATATCTACGCCATCAAATTTTTTTGTGTAGTATCTTAATGCCTCATCACCTTTTTCCCTAACGTTCTTTAAAATTTCCTGAACTGTTGGAATGATGTTTTCAAGGTTCATCTTATTTCTGTTGATAATTTTGCTCCTTTCTTCTTCCATTAAATCCCTAATTCTTTTAATTATCATGATTTCACCTATTTTTTTAATTCATGAAGGCAATCTTCTCACAAATCCTCCCAACGCAACTTTTAAAAAAGTTGCATCCAAAGGGAATGCCTCCTTCTCGAGTGTAAGCGAGGGATTTTGAAACCAAAGATTTCAAGACGCTTCGCTCAGAGGTATAGAAAATTGTTATTCTTTTTTTAATTCCATGATGGCAATCTTTTCGCAAACTCTTTCAACAACATTACCAAAACCTTTAATATCAAATACTTCTCTTATCTTTTTTTCCTTTTCCTCATTTAATTCTAAAACACTATCATCCACTTCTCCACCAATGATTTCTAAAACCTTGCTCAAAATCTCCTCATTCTCGCAAACTACGCAAATATTTCCGTCTTTTGCTCCGAAGAGTTTTATGGCATTTGTTATTTGTCTCTGTGCTGATGCTCTTACCAAAATCTCCATCCAAAATGAGTTGGTAATATTTTTTTTAGTTTTTGCTTGATTTATTGCATGAAGAATATGTTTTTTTGTTGCAATTAACTCCGCATTTAGTATTTGAAAAGGTAATTTTAACTTGAAGATATCTTGATTTATTTTGGCGTTTTTTACTCCTTTTATTATCATAACTTCCACCTACTAAAAAAATAAATTTTATACAAATAATGCTAATTTCGAAAGGTATTTATAACTATTTCCCATAGATAACACTTAGTACATATTTATTTATTATTGTGGGTTTTATACGTTCTTAATGTTTTTAATATTTTCTTGTTGTTTTATTATTTTTATATAGCTATAAGATTGGTGATTTATTTGCCTAATAGAAGTTTTCAAAGGCAAAGGGTTGTAAGGATAAAAAATTCTTCTGATTCATTTACAAATAAGTTAAGTGGAAAGATTGTCCAAATCCTCGTTGGTAGGTTGAAGAAAGGTATTGATTCAGGACAAATAATGTCCTTAAGAACTAAAAAAACACTTAGTTATGAGGAGTTTCTCCCAACATATAGTTTATTAGAAAGAATTACTGAGGAAAATAAGGAAATCATTGTAAAAGTTTATGAGATGAATATTATTGTAGAAATTACAAAGGAATTTAGAAATAAGGAATTATTAGATATTTTTGAGTTAAAGGAAGAACTCTGCTGTGAGGCAGAAGACCATGTAAAAAAATACAACATTGAAAAGTTTTTGGAGAGTTATACTGTATTTTGCTTTAGTGATTATGATAATCCAGATGAGTTTGTGCAAAATAACAAAAAAATTCTTGGTAGGTTGTTGAGGGGGCAGTATGAAGATGTTCCAGAGGAGTATATTGAGGAACTCCTTGAAAATAAATTAAAATATTCTGATAAGGATTTGATTATTTTGGATTGGGATAACGGAGTTATTTTAGATAAGAATGAGGATTTTTGGGAGGAAGTGGACATTGTTGAGTTAGCATGCGTTAGGGTTTTGAATTTGAGGGTTTTTGATTATATATTAAGTGAGAGGATAAAATACCTTCTCCAATTGGAATTGAACAAGTTGGGGTATTTCAGGTTGAGAAAGGTTTCAAAGGAGGTCTATGCTCAAAGAATCTCATATATCTCATATTTAGATGCTGTTGAGAGTGTTTTGATATTATATGGAGATAGGTATTATGCTGAGTTGTATGAAACATTATGTGAGATATTCTATGTTCCAGATTGGATAAAAAGGGTGGAGAAAAAGTTGGAGATGATAAATGATATCTATTCAATACTTAAAGAGCATATGGTTGAGTACTACAATCTAATATTGGAGGGAACAATAGTTGCTTTGATATTCATTGAGATTATATTTGCCTTACTGTAGAGGCAATTAATATTTAAAAATAACATTTTAAAAATAACATTTAGTAGGTGGTATTTTTGGAAAAGATTATTGTTAGATATGGTGAAATAGGAACAAAATCAAAACAAACAAGGAAGAGATTTGAAGAATTCCTTGCAAAGAGTATAAGAAAACTCCTTCAAAAATATGATATACATCCAGATGTTAGTATATTGCACACAAGGTTATTAGTAGAGGTTAATAAGGAAGATTTTGAAAAAACTCTTGAATTGCTAAAAAAAGTTCCTGGAATAAGTTCATTTAGTCCATGTATTGAGTGTAAGTTGGATATAGGCAATATTGTAAAAATTGCAAAGAAGGTTGTTAAGGATGAGTTAAAATCCATTGATAAGGATGAGATAACTTTTGCAGTAAAAACGCAGAGGGTTCAAAAATACTTCCCATTGACATCTCCTGAAATAAATAGCATTGTTGGAGAGAAAATTATGGGGGCATTTGGATTAAAAGTTGATTTAAAAAATCCAGATATACTTGTTGAAATAGAGGTTTTAAAGGATAAGGCATTTGTTTTCACAAAAAGAATTGAAGGTATTGGTGGGTTGCCAGTTGGAACTCAGGGGAATGTATTGGTTTTAATGTCTGATGGTATCGATAGTTCTGTTGCTACATATTTAATGGTAAGAAGGGGATGCAACGCCACGTTGTTACATTTGAAGTTATCGGAAGATGGACTTAAAAAAGTTAGAAATCTTGCAGAGATTTTAAGTGATTATGATTGTGATTTAAGGTTTGTGGTGAAGGACTTCAAGGATGAATTGAAAGATATAAAGGAAAAACTTGAAAAACTCAATAAGGAAGAATATACCTGCATTTTCTGTAAGAGAACTATGTTAAAAATAGCAGAGAAATATGCAAAGGATTTGGGTTGTGATGCCATCGTTACAGGGGATAATTTAGGGCAAGTGGCATCTCAAACCCTAAAGAACTTAAGGGCCATAAGTGAGGGAACTGAATTACCAATTTTAAGGCCTCTGATTGGAATGGATAAAAATGAAATAATAGAGATAGCAAAAAAAATAGGAACTTTTGAGGTTTCAACAAGTAAAGAGATTAGATGTTTTGCAGTTCCAAAATATCCAATAACAAAAGCAGATATTGAAAAAATTAGAGAAATTGAAAGAAAATTAAAAAATATAAAATGATAGTTTAATTAAAACAAAAATTTGCCAAAACTAAAACAATTACAGTTACCAGCATCATTGTAAGATCTTCAACCCCAATCTTTTTTTTGTAGGGGAATAAATCTGATCCATTTGAATAACATCTCGACAACATTGCAAGGTATGTTTTTTCTCCTTGCTCATAAGATCTCAAAAACAAATTCCCAACAGTGTAGCCAAATATATGGAGTATTTTTTTGTAAGATAGGTTTTTTCTATTAAATCCCCTTGATTTTTGTGCTTTTATTGTATTTTCAAGAACATCATACATCACAAACAAATATCTCACCATCAACCCCAAAAGCATAGCCATAATCTTTGGAAGTCCCAACTTCCTCCCTGCATTTATGATCTCATACATCGGTGTTGTGGATGATAGGAGAACTATACTCGTAACACTAACTAAAACCTTCAGAAATAGCAACATCCCAAACGTCAATCCTTCCTGGTATATTGGGATTCCAAATAAATAATAAATAACAGTTTTTCCCTTAATAAATGGTTGAAATAATGCAATAGTTCCTCCAAATGGCAATATTAAAGCAATTCTTTTAAATGTGTAAATTAATGACAATTTTGATAATACTATCAAAAATATCAAATAAATTTCAACTAAAAGTATTGCAAATATACTGTTGTACGCTGTTATATAGAAAATAATTAAAAGCGTTAAGATCAACTTAACTCTCGCATCCATTTTGTGGATTATACTCTCTTTAAAATTTTCCTTCTCAAGTGAAGACAATGAGATGTGCATAAAATCACCAAATTATAAAAATTTATTACAAAAAATAGTAATAGAGAAATATAAAACTTTAGTTTTTCCTTGCGATAGTAACAGTTACCCCATAAGCAACTGCCAACATTATTAAAATTCCGACAATCATTGCTATAATTTCTCCAACTTTATCCATGCCCTCGATAGCGTAGTCAGGCATTGGGGATGGGATGACTGTTCCCTCCTCTTCAAGTCCAATTTGTTGAAGGTTGTGGTGAAGGGCTTTCTCATTTACAATCTTTTCTGCTGCACTTTCCAATCCATCTGGATTTGGAGATGCTAAAAACGGTGCCAAAATACCAATTACCAAAGATATTACCAATCCATACATTAGGATTTTTTTATTGTCCATTTAATATCACCTTATTTAATAGATGATTTTATTCACTAACTGTTGATTTTGCCCCAATTACCTCAGGTTTTACATTTGAAAGATAGGCAATGACTATTGCTGTTATTGCCCCTTCAATTATTCCAATACACGCGTGGTAGAGACCCATGTAGTAGAGCCCTTTGTCCAATGGGAATGTTCCAGCAATTGCCATCTCTATTGCACATACTATTGCAGATAAGAACAATCCAGTCCATCCTGCAATGAATGCAGCAACTGGAGTTCCAACATTTTTCAATGCTTTAAATACATAGTAACCTACAAAAGAACAAACAATTCCCATGTTGAAGATATTTGCCCCCATAACCAACAATCCACCATCAGCGAAGAAAACACCTTGAACAATTAAAACCAATGTCAACATTAGAACTCCAGCCCATGGGCTATCAAAGATAATGCTTGTTAAAGCACCACCAACCATGTGACCACTTGTTCCCCATGGAATTGGCATGTTCATTGCTTGAATAGCGAATATACCTGCTGCTAAAGCAGCGAACAATGGAACTTTTTTCTCATCAAGTTCTTTTGATGCCCATTTCAAGGACATCGCAATAAATGCCAAAGATATCAACCAAAAAATACCACATTCCCATAGTGGCATAAATCCATCTGGTATGTGCATAGTTTCACCTTTTTTTACTATTTCACACTTGTGAATGGTTTAGTAATACAGTAATACCTAATATTGATATTTCATATTTATAATTTTCTATAAAATTTTTTGTAATAATTTGGAATATTACTTGATTATAGGTATTATTCAAATAATACTAAATTTTTAAAAAAATTATGAGGTAATTGTTACTATTTAATCAAAAAAATTATTAAATTAATAAAAGTTATTAAGTTTGTAAATTGTAGGGTTATATTCCATTTTCCACCATTTGTTAGAATGTGTTAAACAATTGATAACGTACTCGCAGAACGATTGTGGAAATCTATAAATGCTTATATACTCCAACACCATAATAGATTAAGTTTAAGTTAGGAGTATAAGGAAAAATTTGCAAAACAACTATTTATATTCCCCTATTCACACTCGAATAACTTGTAAACACCATATACAAATGTAAGGGTGAAATAATGCCAACAATAAATGTTAAAAAATCAGATTTGGAAAGATTGGTCAATATGGACTTATCTGATGCATTTATAGAGGAAAAGTTTCCTATGATGGGTGTTGAAGTAGAAGAGATTTTTAAGGAAGATTGTGAAAAAGTCGTTCAATTTTCAATAAACCCCAATAGGCCTGATTACTTAAGTGTTGAAGGATTAGCAAGAGGATTTAGGGGTTTTATTGGAATAGAAACTGGATTAAAAAGATACGATGTTTATGAGAGTGATATAAAGATTTATGTTGAAGATGTTAAAACAAGGCCGTATATTGCCTTTGCATTGGTTAAGAATGTGCAAATTGATGATGCTGTTTTGGAGAGTATAATAAACTTGCAGGAAAAATTACATTGGACTATTGGAAGGGACAGAAAAAAGGTGGCAATTGGTATTCACGATGCCGATAAGGTTGAATCACCATTTTACTACAAGGAAGTGGATGAAGATGGGATAAAATTCATTCCTTTAAATGCTGAGGAAGAGATGACTCCAAAAGAGATTTTAGAGAAGCATGAAAAGGGTATAAAATATGCCCACTTAATAAATGATAGATTTCCAATAATTTTGGATAAAAATGGCAATGTCTTATCAATGCCTCCAATAATCAACGGAATTCTAACAAAAGTCACAACAGAAACAAGGAACTTATTGATTGATGTTACTGGAACTGATAAAAACGCAGTTGAAAATACCTTGAACATCATAGTAACTGCACTTGCAGATAGGGGGGGAACAATATTCAAAACTGAGGTAATATACAAGGATGAAAAAATAACCTATCCTAACTTAGAACCAAAGATTAAAGAAACAACTCCAGAATTTATAAACAAAACCTTGGGATTAAATTTAAATGTTGGGGAAATTGTCTCATGCCTTAGGAAGGGAAGAATGGACTCAATTTATGAAAATGGAAGGTTAAAGATATTTATTCCTCCTTATAGAGTTGACATATTGCATGAAGTTGATTTTGCTGAAGAAGTAGCAATAAACTACGGTTATGATAAATTTACAGGAGAGTATCCAATTATTGGAACAATTGGAGAAGTTAATAAATTAGAGAAAAAATGTGATTTTATAAGAGAAATTATGATTGGATTGGACTTTTATGAGGTTGTAAACTTAACACTCTCAAATCAAAAGATACTATTTGAAAATATGAGGTTGGATGTTGATGAAAAGGATTATATTGAGGTTTTAAAGCCTGCATCAGTTGAGCATAGGGTTGTTAGAACATCGATATTGCCTTTATTGTTAGAAACATTAAGAATAAACAAGCACAAAGAACTCCCGCAAAGAATATTTGAAATTGGAGATTGTGTGGTTATAGATGAGAACTTTGAGACAAGGGGGAGAACCATAAAGAAGATTGCTGGAGTCGTTATTCACCCAACTGCAAATTTCAATGAAATAAAAAGTTATGTTGAGGCACTTTTAAGGGAATTGAAAATCAACTATGAACTTGAAAGTTATAAGCATCCTTCATTTATAGATGGAAGATGTGCAAAAATAATATCTAATGGGAAGGGTATTGGATGCTTTGGAGAAATCCATCCAGAGGTTATTCTTAATTTTGATTTAGAGCATCCGATAGTTGGTTTTGAGATTGAGATCGAATAAATTTTTATATTTTTTATAGAATTATTTAATGGACTATTAATTAATTGAACTTGAAACGGTTTAAATAAGATACAAAAAAGGTATTAAAAGATCATGGAGGTATTTTTATTCTTTATTGTACTCATCATAATAATTTGCATTAGCAATAGCATGGGCTGCAAATGGACATAGTATTAAATAAACCAACGCCAATAATGGCTGGTTCATTATTAGCATAATAATTATGCATGCTATATCAATAACACCAGCAATGTGCAATCTTGCATAGAGGATGTTTTTTCTATCTTCCTCCATCCAAAGCCTTATAGATGCCAACAAAATTCCTATCGAAGATACGATGAGAACAACATTATCAAGCACAGTCCCACCATAATTGTTAATGATTAATCATTATAATTTGACTACTGCAATATATAATTTTTGGTGATATGATGTTTATTGTATTTGAGGGTATAGATGGAAGTGGAAAAACCACACAGGCAAAGTTGTTGGCAAAAAAATTGAATGCATTTTACACCTATGAACCAACAGATGGATTAATTGGGAGATTAATAAGGGAAATTTTAAAGGGGGAGAAAAAATGTGAAAAAGAAACTCTTGCACTGATGTTCGCTGCTGATAGGGTTGAGCATATTAGATTAATTGAAGAAAAACTTAGAGAATCCCATGTTGTTTGTGATAGATATCTCTACTCATCCATTGCCTATCAAACATCCCAAGGTGTTGATGAGGACTTTATTTTGCAGATAAATAGATTTGCAAAGAAACCAGATGTTGTTGTTTTGCTTACTGTTGATATAGAAGAAGGGATTAAAAGGTTGGGAAAAGAAAAGGAGATTTTTGAGAAGGAAAGGTTCTTAAAAAAGGTTCAAAACAAGTATTTGGAACTTGCAAAAAAGGAGGATTTTATTGTTATTGATACTACAAACAGAAGTATCGATGATGTGCATGAGGATGTGCTAAATCAAATAAATGTAAAACTTTAAAATGTAAAAAATAGTATGATATAGTAAGGAATATATAATGAATGAGATATAATGAATAGCATTACAATCTATGGGGAGGAGGAACGGTAAAATGTATACAATGAAAATCAAAGAAAAGGAGTTATCTGTTAAATGTAGTGGGGGAAATATCGTATTGGAATTAAGGGAAGAAAGTGGGGAAGAAATAAGTTCTATGACCTTAGATAAAGAATCAGCAGCATTGTTTTCTGTGTTGTTAAATGAAGGTATTGTTACTGCAGAAAAAATAAACAAAGATTTCAAAAAAGATGGAGTAATATTGAAGAAGATACAAGATGTAGGAACATGTTTTGCAAGTGATGGGAGGTTATCAATAGCGGTTCTTCCAGCAGATGAAAAAAGAACTGCATCTATGATAATAGGCATGCATAAAGAGGATGAGCATGCATCAATTGTCATGAAACCTAAGAAAGCAGCATATTTGAGTTTATTGATCGTAGAGGTAATAAAATCACTTATAAATAAAAATTAAATAATTTCATCAAACTTTATTTGCCTATCCTCTCCTACAAGTTCTTTGAAATCTATGGCAATAACCTGTATTTTTTTGTAATCTAAGGCATAGTTTTTTCCATCTGTATGCAATAGATGGGGGTTTATAAATAGCCATTTTCCTTTAATTTTTAATGCAAGGTAAGGTTTTCCCCCAAAGGTTTCTGAGAATGATATTAACTTGTCGATATCCTCTTTTTTAACGTAAAATTTTTCCTTTGATGTTGATTTACACTCAAATATGTAAATAGTCCCATTTCTTCCTGCAATTATGTCCACTCCATGACTTCCCGCACTCCTAACTACAGCAAAACCCTTTTCCTCAAGAGATTTTTTTAATTCCCTTTCAAAATTACTCCCTTTCCTATACATCATCCTCACAATGAGATTTATTTTAATTCCTCATCAATAATCTTTATAAATGCTTTAATATCAAGTTTATGTTTTTCGATTTTTTCTTCATCTACTTTTTCCATTGGGAGGATTCCTTCCTTCTCAATTTCATCTAATGCCTCTGCAATCTTATTCAATACTCTTTGTTCTGCCTCTAATTGGTGAAATCCTTCTCTCGGCCCCCCTCCCCTAAATGCCCTACATCTCCTCTTATCCCAAATTGGGAATCCCCTATCTTTACAAAATATCTTATTCTTTTCAAGATTTCTAACTATATTTGTCACTTCATCAACAACATCATCTTCTCCTTCAATATATGCTCCAAAGCACGTTTCCTTAACATTTATGTCATAATTCAATGAATTCAAGAATCTGAATAGTTTTGATGGTGTGGTTTCTGCATTATCTGCTAAAACTATTACCTTGGTTTTCATTTTTCCACCCTATAATTTTTTATTTTATTATATCCCTATACCACCTATAATAATTCTTCTCCACATATCCCCTAACTTCATCTGGTTCCAATCCATTTATATATGCATAAGAAGCAATGCCTCCAGCACCAACCCCTTCTTTTACAGAGCCCCTACAATATGCCTTTAAACCATCAATTTTCGCTTTTTCATAGTTAAATTTTGATGCAAGTATTGGAACGTCCCCTATCTGCTCAACAATTCCTTTCAAATCAGCATTCTTATCATTTAAAACAAATTCCGTTGTCCCTATTGAAATTAGTCCACTTTTTATAGCATCTTTATCTATCTCCTTTATCACCGCAAGAACACTTGCCATCTGTGTTCCACCAGCCAAAATTACTGGTTTTTTATTTTCCACTGCTGCAACTGCCATACCTGCAACGGTAGGCATCATGGTATCTCCAACAGCATTTAAAACATCAAAAACACAACTCTTTCCAATCTCTATTTTTGCACTTTTTAATCCACTTCTTACAACCTCCATTTTTAACTCGTGGGGGTTATTTACTGAACCGGAACTTACCTTTCCCTCTGCATCATAACCCAAACCAACTAAAATGCCTAATGCAGTTGTTGTTCCTCCAGGGACACTCTCACCAATAATCAAACAATCATAAATTAAATTTTTTCCGAGGGTGTAGCCTTTTTCAAATAACTCCTTAGAGTTCTCCATTGCCTTTCCTTTTCTTATATCTCCAGTGGGGTTTTCATTTACCTTTATGTATGGAACGTTTGGTTTAACAAAACATCCAGCATCAATAGTTAGAGTGGGGATGTTTTTTAAATCCATGCATGCCCTTGTAATTGTTGCTGGAGAAGGGCAGCCAGTTGCATCTATTGGTGGAGTGGGGAGGCAGATACTTTTTCCCAAAACCACCAACTCCATATCAGCGGCTGGTGTGTAGGCGATAACATCCCTATGCACACCAGATATTGGGACGTATTTTGTTGTTTCAATAGATGCGATAACACAAGAAAATAATCCCTTTTTACCCTTTATTTCATCCAAAAATCCATTTTCATTAATTGTTATTAATGGCATATTCCCACTTTGTGTTTTTTATGAGCATGCATTGCTAAATACATATTTTCCATAATGCTATATATAGTATACCAAAAATAAAATGCATTCCTAAAATTTTTATATTTTGTTTTTTTATGTAATAACCATCAAAAATATCTCTACGGTGATAATGATGGCACATAAGATTTGCGTAATAGAGGGAGATGGAATTGGAAAAGAAGTTGTTCCAGCAAGTATTAATGTTTTAGAAGCAACTGGTGTGGATTTTGAATTTATATATGCAGAGGCGGGAGATGAGGTTTTTGAAAAAACAGGAAAGGCATTGCCAGAAGAAACAGTTGAGAAAGCATTAGAAAGTGATGCAGTATTCTTTGGAGCAGCAGGAGAGACAGCAGCAGATGTTATCGTTAAATTAAGGCAGATTTTAAAAACCTACGCAAATGTTAGACCAGTTAAGGCATATAAAGGAATAAATTGCCTAAGGGATGATATTGATTATGTAATTGTTAGGGAAAACACTGAAGGTCTCTACAAGGGATTAGAGGCAGAGATTGATGAAGGAATAACAACAGCAACAAGAGTAATAACAAGAAAGGCATGTGAAAGGATATTTAAATTTGCATTTGAATTGGCAAGGGATAGAAAGAAACAAGGAAAAGAAGGAAAAGTAACTTGTGCTCACAAGGCAAATGTCTTAAAAGTAACTGATGGATTGTTTAAGAAGGTGTTCTATGAGGTTGCAGAGGAATACGATGATATTAAAGTAGAGGACTACTATATCGATGCAATGAACATGTACATCATAACAAAACCTCAGGTGTTTGATGTTGTTGTTACATCCAACTTGTTTGGGGATATCTTATCAGATGGTGCAGCAGGAACTGTTGGAGGTTTAGGATTGGCTCCATCAGCAAACATTGGGGATGAGCATGGGTTATTTGAGCCAGTCCATGGTTCAGCCCCAGATATTGCAGGGAAGGGAATAGCAAATCCAACAGCAACAATATTAAGTGGAGTCTTAATGCTTAGATATTTGAAGGAGTTTGAAGCAGCAGATAAAATAGAGAAGGCATTGGAAGAAGTTTTAGCAGCGGGTTTAACAACTCCTGACTTGGGAGGGAAATTAAATACCTTCCAAATGGCAGAAGAGGTTGCAAAAAGAGTTGAAAAATAATAATTTTTTTATTTTCATTTATTTTCAAGATTTTCTAAGATTCTTTTTAAGGTTACTACTATTGGTGTTGGATTGTGGAATGCCCTAACAAAGTATGTCTCTACACCATTCTCTTTTAATGTATTTACAAAGTCCTCTTTCATTTCTCTACCAAATACAATTCCTATGGTTTTTGCCTTATATTTGTGCATGTAGGTTATTGTATAACTAACTCCTGCATCGTTGTGGACAAAACTGATGATATAATCCACATCAAACGCCTCCTTCAACCCCTCATCAATCTCTTGAAATCCAACATTTTTTATATATAACTTTTCTGGATCTGCAGTTTCAACCAATCTCAATGCTGCAGGATTTGCAGAAACAAAAACCTCATAACCTTTCTTCTTTAGCATATTTGTTAAATAAATAAATGATGGAACCAAAACTGGAGGTTCTGGACATCCAAGTAATATTAAAACCCTCATAATTTCACCAGAATTTTAATTTTGATAGTATTCCTTTTTTATCTTTTTTATTTTTGTTTTCTTTATCTTTTTCTAATTCTCTATCTTTTTCTTCTTCAGTTTTAATCTTTAAAACAAAAGTCCCATAGCATGGTTTTGTGTATGGGAATATTACATAGTTATCTTCATAAGCAATAGGAATTGGTGGGATTCCAATTAAAAAAATCCCTTCGAATATTTCCTCTCCTGCGTTCACTTCCTTAACATTTTTAAAATTTTTTCTTATAAATTCTGCACACTCCTTAAACCCTCCTTTATATAGAATTTCATAGTTTAATTTATCAATACATGACATAATTTCACCATGGGTGTTTTATGGTGTCAATTACAATGCATTAAATAAATATTTTTTGCCTCGTTGTTTGCGAATTTTTTTGAAGTAGTTTCTATACTTCAAATTTTGAATAAATCAAATAATTTCCTAATTTATAGAAGTTATGCGACATCTAACGCAAACAATTTCTAATTAATACACCATTCTACATTCAAAATACTCAACATCCCTTTCTTTTAACTCATTTATTAAATCATCCTCTTTACCTTCATCAACTAAAATTATAACACACCCGCCTCCCCCCGCACCTGTTAATTTAGCCCCATAACCATAAATTTTCCCAATTTCAACAACTTCATCCAATTTTAGCGTTGAAACTCCCAATTCCTTTAGTAAATTGTGGTTCATATTCATCAATTTCCCAAATTCATTTTTATTAAAAGTTATTTTTGATTTTTCAACAATATTCCCAATTTTTCTAAAGATTTCATCCTTATTTTTATGCTTCGCAACTTCATTAACCAGTTCAGATGTTTTCTTTTTTCTCTCTTCACAATAGCATATTAAAAACTTACAACTTTTGATGAATTCTTTTAATTCTCCTTTTATTCTTTTAATGTTATTCCTTTCAATTTCTAAGAGTCCTTTGTAGGTTATCGTTGCAGTATCTGTTGCACTCGCCTTTCCCTGAACTTCTTTCTCAACACCAAAACCAATTTTGGCAACTTCGTCATCATTCAAATAAGATCCATAAAATTTTGATATACCCCTTATTGTTGATATGGTTGCTGATGCGGAAGAACCTAAACCACAACTTATTGGAATTTGGGAGGTTAAAGTTAATTTAAATGATCTTAAATCCCTCAAATCTAAATTTTTGTGTGAAGATAAGTAGAGAAGAGTGTTTTTTATTGCACATAACACATATTTAAAATCTCCATATTCGTTGACATCTAAATTCAATATCTCCTCAATTGGAATTTCCAAACGCTTTTTTAAATCCTTTAAATTGATGATTGTTGTATCGCTTTCTTCTACTGTGCATGTTGTCTTTAAATCAATTGCCATTGATATTGCCCTATATCCATAAACCACAGCGTGCTCTCCAAATAAAATAACCTTTGCAGGACTCTCCACCAATACCATTTAATCACCTTAACCAATAATAACAGTTCCCTTAACATTTCCAATTAACGCATTGTATATATTGCCATTTTTGTTTCCATTGAAAATAACTGTCTTTACTCCCATTTTATATGCTTCCATAACTTTCAAATACATTCCACCAGTGACATCTATTCCTTTTGAGTCTTTTAGCATCTTTAAAACATCATCTATATTACTCTTATCAATCTTTTCAATAACCTCTCCATTCTCATCCAAAACACCATCTACATCTGAAGCATGTAAACTCAAATCAACATCCAACTTTTTGGTTAAATATGGCAAAATATGGTCCCCAGATAGGATTTTATAATTGCCATCTTCATCCACAACAATATCTCCATGAACAACAGGAACTAAATCTCTTTTCAAAAGTTCTTTAATGGCACTTAAATCAAAAATTAAATTACCATCATTCTTAAAAACCACGAAGGAAGATGGCTGAATAGACACAGCAGGGATATCATAGAAGTGGAGTGTATCAATAACTAAGTTGTTGAATCTCCTCATTGCCTTTTGAATTTCCCAAAACCCCTTTTGCATATTGCAAAATTTCCCATCTTTTAGATACTTTTTTGCAACAGGATGTCCAAAAGAGCCACCACCATGAACAATCATTAAATTTAATTTTTCGCCTTTTTCTTTATAATATCCCATAGCATTTCTTATCTCTTCCCCAAACCTCTCTAAGTTGTCCCATTTAACTGAAAAAGGCACATTTTTGTCAGATAAAATACTCCCTCCAAGTTTTAAAATAATTAACATCATATCCACCATTTTTTAATAAAATGAAAATTTTAAATTATATCATGGGGAATCTGTTTTATTTTAAATTCTGTTTTTAAAGGATACTCTTTTTTATCGATTTTAAATCCCTTTTCTGAGATAACTAACATTGGCAATAACAACTTAAAATGTTCTCTTTCGATAAATTTTTTTAAATCTTCTAATGCAGCATTAAGCCCAACTTTTTCTACTTCAATAGGGATTGGTATTTCAATGTCATAATCTCTTGAGAAAATATTTAATTTTAATTTTAAAATTAAAACAATATCTGGAGAATCTATTAGTTTGTAGTTTGGGATGATATCCATATCTTCAACTTTAACAGTAATTTCCCCATTTTTCTTTTTTTCCAATAGTTTTTCATAAAATTCATCTTCAGAAATCATAAATTTAAAACCTCCTTTACAAGTGGTTTTAGGTAAATAATGAAATTTTTTAGTGTTTCTTTATTAGCATCAAAATCATCTAATTCACCCTTTAAGAATTTAATTATTACTTCAAAATCATTTCCTATTTTTGTTTGAAGTTCTTTTTTGTAATTTTCAAGTTTTTGTTTTAATTCGTAATAATTCTCTGGAATTGTTTCATCTTCCCTATTTAAAATTTTTTGATAGTAGAGAATATCTTTCCTCATATTTTCATATTCAGATTTTATATTTTCATATTTGCTCAAAAATTCATCAACTTCTTTAAAGTTCATTTTTGAAATTTTATGGTTTATTTTTTCTAAATATTTAATTGCATTATAGACATTTTCAATTTTATCTACGTCATTTTCATTCTCAATATTTATGTTATCAAAATATTTAGCAACCGTTTTTAATTTACAAGAAAATTCATAAATATTTGGGATAAAATATTGGTTTCTATATAGATTTTCTAACACCAAATAAACATCCCCAAATTCAGTTTTTGTTTCTTCTTTAATGTCGTTTAATTTATTATTCAATTCATCTAAGTTCTTTTCAGGCAAATACTCTATTTTTCCATACAAGACCTGCTTCCAAAATTTTATTTCCTCTTTAATTTCATTGCATTTATTTTCTAATTGTTTCTTAAAGTTATCAAGTTCTTCTTTTAACTCTGACAAACTTGAACAATCAAGATTCTCAGTATCTACCCCATACTCTTCAACTTCATCTAAAATTTCATTTATCTTATTAATTAAATTAATTTCATCTTTTTTAATTTTTATACCAAACTTTTTCTCAATTCTTTGAATATTTTCAGCAATCTCTTTAAATTCCTCAATTGATATGTTTCTGTCAACATATTTTTCCAATAATTTATCGAGTAGCTCCTTGCTTTTTATTTTCTCTTCCCATCTTTCTAAATTGTCAATATTTTCTACAATATCACCTAACCATAAATTGATAGATTCTATATTGTTCTCGTCATCTAAAAATTTAAAAGGTAATTTATTAGATATTATATTAAATAACCTTTCATATTTTTTTATCTCATTTAGTAAGTTAATTGTTTCATCAATTTTATTATCATCAAAAAAATCATCTCTTATATTACTAATTCTTATTCCCAAGTTTTTTAATTTATTTTTTCTTTTATATCTTATTGGATTTTTGATTGATTGTGATAACTTGTTAAAGTAGTCGTCAATATTTTTCTTTGTCAACCTTCCACCAAATTTGGGAAGGTTTTCTTTATCTTCCTCTGAAAGATGACTATAGCAAGTTTCTAATAATTTTTCAATCTTTAATTTTGTTTTATTAATCTCTTCTATTTTAATGGTCAACATATCGTTAATACTTTCAATATTGCTTATGCTACTCATTGTCTCCCCTCCCAAAGGCTATATTTTTTCAATACCTCCTTGAAATTATTTAACTCAATTCTTAACTCCTCAAAATTCTTTATTAATTTTCTAAGTAGTTGTGTTTTTGTTTCTAATTTGTTTTTAACGTCATAAATTGTATAGTCATCATAGGATTCCTCAAATTTTAAAGTCTCTACTATGGTTTCCTTTATTTTTTTAGAATTTATACTTTCTTCTAAATAATCTAAGATTCCTGAATTTTCCTTAAGATATTTGATAATAATATCTTTTATTTCAATTAAATCATTATATTTCTGTTCAATATCAACTAAATCTGAATATAATTTATTAATCTTTGATTCAATTTTTTCTAAAGTGTCATTTAGATATAGCATATAAATACATTTTGGGAGTTTTCCAGTGAATTCTTAGTTATTTAGTTCTTCAAGTCCCTCTAATGAACTTATAATATTTTCCTCTTCATCAGTAAATTTTAAATCTGCACCTATCTCATATATTTTTCTTTTTATTCCTATAATTTTTTCTAATTTTAAAATACACTCTTCTAATTCATTTTTTAATCTATTAATATCCTCAATGTCAAACTCATCTCTTTTAGCTCTCCAAAATGCTTCCAATATTTTTTTATAGTTCTCATCATCGGACAATTTTTTAAAATCATCACGATTTAAAAAGTTAACTAACCTTTCTAATATTTCTATTTCATTTTCATTCCAAAATATTTTTAATTCTTAATTGATGGTGAATCTTCAACATTTCCATCTTTCATTCTCAGTAAAAGATGGTCAGCTAATGTCGGTAGCCCTCTACCAATTCCAAGATTTGAACATTTTCCTTTTGGTCTATCTGTTTTAAATAATCCTCTAAGTTTGGATAAATTTTCTTTATCTTTAAATGACAAGTTATAAAATGCAAGTGAAAGTCCAGATATTATTGACATTATGCTATCTTCACGTGTTACTTTTGACCAATTCTTTAAGCCCTCAAGTTCTGGTTTATCAAAGAATTTCTTTGGTTGTGTTTATAATCATTTATAAGCTCCTTTAAAGATGCCTCATATAATTCAAACTTTCTTTTTAATGTAATATCATTTTCAGACATTATATTATCCTTTGCTACATTGAAATCAAAAGGATAGCCTCCCTCATGAATAGTTAATAAAAACTTTACAATAGGTTGTGGTGTATTAACTACTCTTATTTTTCCAAGCTCTTCAAGAATCTTTAATAATTTTTCATTTTCAATATATTTTTTATACTTTTCAAACTCTTCTTCTGGTAACAATATAACCATAAACCTACCTTCTGGTAAAACTTTACTTTTAAAGTCATCTGATTGGGCATACTCTTTAAAGTCCCTATAAGATACAAAGAACATTGCATTATCATCAATTTTACAAACTGGTTTTCCTCTACCTTCAACTTTTTCTTTTACTTCATCTGGGTCTATATTTTTTATAATAGGATTTGCTATTGGCAAAGGGAACATTTTCCTAATTTCTTTTATAGTAAATGGCAATCTTTTAGTAAGTTCTTTAGAATATTCAATACCTATTACTTTAGCTTCTCTAAGTTCTTCTACAATTAATTCATCATCTTCCTTTAATTTTCTTGAAATATCATGCAATTTACTTATATGCTCTTTGATTTCTGGGTTGTTATGTTCTTTTTCTAAGAATATGTCTAAAACTAAATCCATAAACTCATTAACTTCATCCTTAGGTATATAAAATACAAAATCATCATCAGATAATGTCATTGTCACCTTTCTAAAACATTCTGCTAATTTTAAAGCAATATCTGGTTCTCCTTTTTCCTCATTACTTAAATTAAAAATTTTTTGGAACAGATTTGAAAGGTCTCCTTCTCCATCAATAAGCTCTTTTGTTATTTTGAATCCTCTATATGACTTACATTCGATAGGTTTTAAATCAATGATGTATTTTATTTTTGAATGGTCATTTCCGACAATCACACTTTTAACATTACTTGGCTCTTTTCCAATAGGAGGCAGAGTTTCTAAAATTTCTTTTATTTCAGCTACTCCTTTACCATTTAAATCTTTAATTTTTTCGTAATTTAATATAATATGCCTTGGATTTCCTCTTGATAACCACCATAATGCATTACGTTTTCCAGCGGGTAGGTTGTATTTTTCTTTAATGTATTCAATATCAACGGAAGGAATTGGAATATTTTTAAATCGGGATGCGTCAGCACCTCCAAGGTCATGAATACCAGAAGGGGTCATGGCAAAAAACTTTAAAAAAGATTTATCTTCAAGAAATGTCCTTAATGGGTCATGTCCAATTTTATTTTTAATTTTTTTATAATTATCTTCAAGTTCATCAATTAAAAGGACAATTTTTTCTGGATTTTTAACTTTTTCATAATTTTCTTTTAAATACTCATAAGCTTCAGATTTTATATTTTCTCCAGAAACATAAAGTAAATTTTTTATTAATTCAAAATCTTTATTTTTAAATGCATTTTTTATATTTTCAACATATTTATTGAGGAACTCTGCTAATTTTTCATGACCTTCAATTTGGTTTTCACCTATTAAGTTTAAAATGTCCTCTGCCAAAATATATAATGGTAACATTCCCATATCTAAGTTTTTCTTAAATATATGAACCATTAAAGTAGATTTTCCAGCCCCATAAACTCCAGTTATTAAATATGATGGGTGAATATCCTTACTCTTTGAGTAATCCTTTAAGATATTATCTACATCTCTTTGAATTTTTTCATGCTCTTTTGATAGATATTCCCATTCTTGATTCATATAAGCAACTATGCTATCCATTTTTTACCCCCCACATAATTTAAATTTAGTATTTTGATAGATACTTTTAAATATTTGTGTTTTGATATTTTTTATAATTTACTTTTATTTTTCAAATACTGGATAAAAACACACAATCCATTTATCTTTTTATTATCAACACTTTATTTCCACCCTTTATAAATCCATAATTTGTTTTTTCAATTTTTGTGTTGTAGTTGTTTATTATTTTATCTAAAAACTTAGATTTCTCCCCTTTTAGATTAAGAATTGGGAATATCCTTATCTCCTCTGAAATCCTTAAAAGTTCGTCAATTGTATCTTTATGGAATTTATAATCAAAAATATTGTCATATAGAAGAAGAAAATGTCCAACAAGAGATATATTAAATTCACCATCTTTAAAATTTGTTTTTGGATAAATTGTATAGATGTAATTTTTTCTATTTGTCTTATAATCTCCAATAAATGTTTTATACGTTCTTTCTCTCGTTTTCTTCCATTCATCAATACTTTCAAATTCATTCCAATTAAAATTATCTTTAAATTTCTCTTTTAAATGCATCTCCATAAAATCCAAGTCCCTTTTGCATTTATTTTCAATCTCCTCTGGTTTCAAGTTATAAATTTTATCTGATGCAATTAATTATATCCCTTTGCATTCCCCTCTGCACAAAAAGAACTAACTCCAGACGTAACGTCCAATATTTTATTGACTAATATGTCTTCTGTCAAATTAAACATCCTCAAATATTCATCAAAATTCCTTCCGAGTAAAACTGTATCTTCTATATACAAAGTTTCACCTTTTAATTATTATTTTAATGATGTAAATAAATTCTAAAAACTCCAGAAAACAAATCCAAAATGTTTTTCTATATATCATTATATGTTATTAAAATTATTGGAGATGAGATTATGGATTTCAAAAACAAATTACTAATAGGAGTTGTGCATTTAAAACCACTCCCTGCCTCATATTTGTATGATGGTAATTTCGATGAGGTTGTTGAGCATGCTATAAACGAGGCAAAGAAACTTGAAGAAGGGAACTTTGATGCTTTGATAATTGAGAACTTTAACGACATGCCATTTTCAAAAGAATCTGAAAAAATAACTATCTCTGCAATGACGGTAATTGGAAAGGAGATTAAAAAAGAAGTTTCTATTCCAATTGGAGTAAATGTTTTAAGGAATGATGCTTTATCTGCTTATTCAATCGCATACACTATTAAAGGGGACTTTATTAGAGTGAATGTTCTAACAGGCGTTGTATTTACCGACCAGGGGATTATTGAAGGTATTGCAAATGAATTATTTAATTTAAAAAAGAGAGTTCCAAGTAACATAAAAATCTTTGCAGATGTGCATGTTAAACACGCAACGCATTTTAACGAGTTTGAGGAGGCAATCTTAGATACTGTTGAGAGGGGTTTAGCAGATGCAATAATTGTAAGTGGGAAAAGAACAGATTCAGAGGTTGATTTGGAGAAAGTTAAGAAGGCAAAAGAACTCTCTCCCTCCCTGTTTTGATTGGTTCAGGCACCAACTTGGATAATTTAAAAAATCTCTGGGATTATGTGGATGGTTTTATTGTCGGTACTTTCCTTAAAAAAGATGGAAATGTTAAAAACGATATAGATACTGAAAGGGTAAAGAAGATTGCAAATTTGGTAAATAATTTAAGAAAAAATAATAAATGAATTATTTTATTCCTTTGATAATATACCTCAACCTATTTCCAGTTCTAATTTCGTCAACCTCAACACTTAACCCAACTTCCTTCATTTTTTCAATGATTAATTTCCTCCTTTCCTCTGGTTTTTTTGGCATCATTAAAGCAATAATACCATTTTCATTTAAAAAATCAATCCCTTCTTCAATTATTTGCAGGGAAAATTCCTCTCCGTATTTCCCCCCACCAATCAACTCAACATCTCTTGCCAAAGCACCGCCAAACTTCCTTCCACTACTTACTGCATTTTTGTCATAGAATGGAGGATAAGATAAAATAACATCAAACCTTCTATTCTCCATTTCTGGGATATTTTTGATAATGTTGCCTTTTGAATGTATTATTTTTATTTTATTTTCTAAATTGTTCTTTAAGACATTCTTCTTTGCATACTCCAAATATTCATCAACAACCTCTGTAGCAATAACGTTGTAATTAAAGCATTTTGCTGCTATTAGAGCAATTACTGTCGTTGCTCCAGTACCTATCTCTAAAATGTTTATTTCCTTCTGGTTTTTTAATTTTTTTAAAGACCTGTCTATAGATTGCACAAACAAATACCTATTTACTGGTGTAGGAACTAATGCCTCTTTGTGGAATTCAACATCTAGTCCAAATAATGCTTTTAATATCGTTTTGTTGTATTCTATCAACGCTATCTTATTTTTTAAGTTCAACCTCATTTTTCCATTCTTCTCTACAACATATTTCTCTAAATTTTTGTTGATTTTAATAGCATCTTCTATCTTTAATCCTATCATCAAAATCCCTTTTTAAAGTGTAAATTGTTTATAAAACCGTAATTCCCATCACAAATTTAAATATTTATTTAATTGAATTAACTTCATCTAACACTTTAAGATTATAAGCGATTGTGAAGAGTAAGAGCTTAACACTCAGCCCTTTCTTGCTTACAGCGTGAATATGCTTAGAAAACATCGCAACTAACTTTGAGAAGTTGGTCTCAATGCTTTTTCTCAACTTATTCAATATTTTATACTTTGTTCTCTCTATAAACGATTTAATCATGTTTTCGCTTGCGGTAGCAAGCGAGTAGCAAACTCGAAGAGTTTGCCTAATTTCTTTTTATCGCTTCGAAATAAACTTTCCCCTGCCTTAATAAGTTTTCGAAGCCCTTATCTATATATCCTTTGTCTCCGATTATACTGCAGTTCATAAATTCCCGAACAAACCCTCTAAAATTTTCTTTTAGAATGTCCAAATCATGCTGATTTGCAGGATTTATGGATATCAACATTAGATACAACCCATCGGTAATATAAGTTGCTTTGTATCCATAATACCACAGTCTTTTCGATGGGTTATATCCAACACTGCCGTTTTTTTAATAAGTTCCGAGTATCCAATTTTTTCATGTCTTCCCTTCCTTACGGATTTTTTCGTTTCAATTGGGATTGTATCTATGAATAATAAACAATTTTTGTTTAGGAAAGTCTTTTGAATCTCGAATAAAAGTTGTTCATATCTATTTATTCGTTCAACAATCTTGTTATATCTAATTTTTGTAAATAGTCCTAAATATTCGATTAGTATTTCATAATCCCTCTTATAAACTCCCGAAAAGTATATCATACAAAGAACCGAAAAGATTATTAAGTCTAAGAGAGATATTTTCTCTCTGCGTGTGTATGGCGATTTGTATTTGACGACTATTAGGTAAAACTTAGCTCGCATAAGATTTATTAAACGCTTAATTCTCGGAATTTTAGATTTATCTACGATGTTATTACCTCCAACTATTTTTTTGTAGTAATCTATAATCATATAGTTATATATTTATCTATTTGATGGGAACTACCGTTAAAAATAATTACAATTAAAAATATGATATTAATCACATTTGGTGAAAAAATGAGTAGAAATAAGATAATTGTCTCCATTTATTAATTGCCATTTGTAGAGTAAAACAATAAAAAAATTATCAATAAGAATTAGGGTGTAAAATTATGAAAATTCTATTTCTATTAAATTCTGATTTTGGCACCAAAAACACAATTGGTGCAAGGGCAAAACCAATAGGTGATGAATTAATTAAACATAACAACATATTAAAAATAATTTGTAGGGGGTATAATAAGAACCTTAAAGATGATTACAATATTGTTCAGATTTTTCCGCATTCGGATATAGTTATGAAGATATTAACTGCGATTCCTATATATGTGTCAAAGAAATTTCCAGCCAATGAAGTTAAAAATGATATATTTGAATATTTCACTATAAAAAAACTAAAAAAAATAGATTTGAGGGAATATAGTATAATTCATTCATGGGAATTTTTGCCAAGGGTCTATAAACACATAAAAGAAAAAAATCCAAATATAAAAATTATCCAAGATGTTCCAATGGCATTTCCAAATGTTTTAAAGGAAATTAAGGACTATAACATTTTATTCAAAGGAGAAAAATTGGAAGTTTCGAAATATGTAAAGGATGCTCTAAAATATATAGATTATTATATAGCACCATCAAACTTTGTAAAAAAATCTTTAATAAATGAGGGAATTGATGAAGAAAAAATCTTTATAGTGCCTTTTGGTGTAGATGTGGAAAAATTTAAGCCAATTGAAAAGGGTTACAGTGGAATATTTAGAGTAGCGTTTTCTGGAAATGTTAATAATAGAAAAGGCATTCCTTATTTAATTAAAGCATGGAAAGGATTGAACCTAAAAGATGCTGAGTTAAACATATATGGTAGGGTTTATCCAGAGGTTAAAAAATATTTTAAAGATGCAGAAAAGTATAATATAAAGGTCTATGGTTTTGTAGATAATATAAATGAGGAATTACCAAAAAACCACATCTATGTGTTTCCTTCTTTGTTGGAGGGGTCTGCTAAGTCAGTTTATGAAGCATTATCTTGTGGATTGCCAGTTATAACTACAGAAAATGCTGGAAGTATTGTAGAAGATGGAAAAGAAGGTTTTATAATTCCAATACAGGATGTTGAGAGCTTGAAGGAGAAGATTCTATTCTTTTACAATAATGGAGAAAAGATTGAAGAATTTGGAAAAAGGGCAAGAAAGAAAGCAGAACAATACACTTGGGAGAATTATGGAAAACGAGTTTTTGAAATTTACAGATTGGTGAGTAAAAATGGATAAAATATTATATGTACATAATGCTGATTTTTCAAAGCCTTGTGCTAACAGAATTCAAGTTCTAAATATGTGTAAGGCATTTAAAAAAATCGGACAAAATATCACATTATTGAGTTTTAATTGTGATAAAGAAATCCTTAAGAATCTTTATGGAGAAGATGTTGATTTTAATTTAATTTCTTTAAAACCTATTGGAAACTATTATATAAGGAGTTTATTATTATTTTTAAAGTTTTTAAGGCTTAAAAGTGATTATAATTGGATTTATACAAGAGATTTAATATTCGCTTTTTTGGTTTCAAAATTTTTTAAAAGTAAGAAAGTTATTTATGAGTTGCATGACGCATCCAAAGATAAAATTTGGCATTTTTTATTTAAAAGAACATTCAAGAATTTGTATTGTTGTGTAGTTATTAGTGAAGGGCTAAAAAATGATCTAACGAAATTAGGGTTTAATTCAGATAGAATAAAAGTATTGCACGATGGTGTCGATTTAGAGAAATTTGATATTAATATTTCAAAAGAAGAAGCAAGAGATGTATTGGAATTACCAAGGGGTAAAATAATAGTAACTTACACGGGGAGTTTACAGAATTGGAAGGGCTATAAGACTTTTTTAAAATCTTATGATCATTTAGAAAATAAAGAAAATATTGCCTATTTGGTTGTTGGTGGTAATGAAGAACAGGTAAGTAAGTTAAGGGAAGAATATAAAAATAAAAATATTATTTTTATACCATTTGTTGAAAACTCTAAAATTCCATTGTTTTTAAAGGCATCAGATATTTTAGTTATTCCAAACTCTTCCAAGTATGAAATTTCAATTAAATATACATCTCCATTAAAGTTATTTGAATATATGGCATCTAAAAGACCGATTATAGCAAGTGACTTACCCAGCATCAGGGAAGTCGTTAGTGAGAATGAAGTTTTATTTTTTAAGGCAGATAATGAGGAAGATTTAGCATTAAAGATAGAAAAACTTATAAACGATAAAGATTTACAAAATAAATTGGTATATAACGCTTATAAAAAAATTAAGGTTTATACTTGGGAAGAAAGGTGCAAAAAAATATCAAATTATTTTAATGATTGGATGAAATATTGATGGTGGAATAATGAAGAATATGATGAGGTTTTACGGTAGATTTATAAAACCAGCTTTAAGTTTTATTAATCCCCATATATGTAGGGTATTTAACCCCTATACTTATATGTGGAGTGTTATTAACAGATGGTATATTAAAAAATATAATCTCAAACCCCTAACCTTAAAGGAGATTATAAAAAATACAAAAAAATCAGATACTATATTTATATTTGGTTCGGGATATTCCATAAATGAAATATCTAAAGAAGAGTGGAACATGTTCAGAAAACATAATACCCTTAGCTTTAATTGGTTTCATAATAAGTGCTATATACCTATTGATTATTACATTGTTAGAGAGATTCATAGGTCAGTGCATGGTAAATATGATATAGAAAATGTTTCCAAGGATCAAAATTTTGTAAAATATTTGGAAAATTTGAACAAAAATTGTTACAAAGATTCAATCTTATTTATAAACTTAAATATGGACACAACATATTTAATTATAAAAAGTGGATTTTTAAGAAATAGAAAGTATATATTTTATGCAAATAATATAATAAACAAATTTGGCTTTAAGAAAGATTTATCAAAAATATATCATGGAGGGATTTATAGTGGGGGGGCTACTCTATTAGATGCTATTCACATTTCTTATATAATGGGGTTTAAAAAAATTGTTTTAGTTGGTGTAGATTTGTATGATAGTAGATACTTCTGGCTAAACAGGGACGAGAATAGGGATGGATTGGAGGATATTGGAAAATCATATAAAGATGTTCATAGGACATACCCCTATATAATAAAACATCTTGACGATATTGTAGATACACTGAAAAAAGAAGGTACTGAGCTTTATGTGTATAATTCAAAATCTTTACTCGCTAAAAAACTGCCAATATATAAACTAAATGAGGATTGAAAGTTATGAAAATTTTGGGATTAATTCCAGCAAGGGGGGGAAGTAAAGGACTTCCAAGAAAGAACATAAAACCACTATTGGGGAAGCCATTAATAGGTTGGACGATTGAGTATGCAAAGAATAGCAAATATATTGATAAGGTTGTGGTATCAACGGATGATGAAGAAATAGCCAAAGTATCAAAAGAATGTGGAGCAGAAGTTCCATTTCTAAGACCGAAAGAATTAGCAAGAGATGATTCACCAACAATAGATGCAATAATACATGCAATAAATTGGTTTGAGGAAAGAGGGATGTTTTTTGATATTTTGGTTTTACTTCAAACAACATCTCCATTAAGAACTACAGAGGATATTGACAATGCAATTGAGTTATTTTTAAATAATAAAGAGGCATTATCATTAGTTAGTGTCAAAGAGAATGAACATCCACCATTTTGGAGTTTAAAGATCGAAAATAGATTTTTAAAGCCATTATTTGGGGAGGAGTATTTTAGAAAGAGAAGGCAAGAGTTGCCTAAAAGTTACATGCCAAATGGTGCAATATTTATATCTTATGTTAACATATTAAAAGAATATAAAACATTTTATACTCCAAAGACCATTGCTTACATAATGCCACCAGAAAGAAGTATTGATATTGATAACGAATTTGATTTTCTCTTAGCAGAATTTATCTTAAAAAATAAAAAGTGATACAATGAAAAAAATAAAAATTGAAAATAAAGTCATTGGAGAAAATGAGCCAACATTTATAATTGCAGAGGCAGGGGTTAATCATAACGGAGATATTGAGTTGGCAAAAAAATTGGTTGATGTTGCATCAGAATGTGGGGTTGATGCTATAAAATTCCAAACATTTAAAACAGAGAAGGTTGTTGCTAAAGATACTCCAAAAGCAGAGTATCAGATAAAAAATACTGGAACTGACGAAAGTCAATATGAAATGATAAAAAAACTTGAACTTAGTGAAGATGAATTTATAGAACTCTATGAATACACAAAAAAGAAAGGTTTAATATTTTTATCAACTCCATTTGATTTTGAAAGTGCCGATTTTTTGAATGATTTAGTACCTGCATTTAAAATATCTTCAACTGACTTAACAAATTTGCCATTTTTGGAATATGTTGCTGAGAAAGGAAAACCAATAATATTATCAACAGGTATGGGGACTTTAGGAGAAGTGGGGGAGGCAGTAAATACAATAAGGGAGATAAATGATGATTTGATTTTGTTGCATTGTATAACAAACTATCCTGCAAGTTTTGAAAGTTTAAATTTAAGAGCCATACAAACTCTCAAAGAAGCTTTTAAACTACTTGTTGGATTCTCTGACCATAGTTTAGGAATCTATGCTCCAATAAGTGCTGTAACTTTGGGGGCTGTTGTTATTGAGAAACATTTTACTGTTGATAAAAACTTGCCGGGTCCAGACCATAAGGCATCTCTAAATCCAGAAGAGTTGAAAGAGATGGTTAATGCTATCCGTTTAATTGAAAAAGCATTAGGAGACGGAATAAAAAGACCAACTCCCGAGGAAGAAAAGATTAAAAAAGTTGCAAGGAGGAGTTTAGTAGCCAATATGGATATTCCAAAAGGAACTGTTATAAAAAAGGAAATGATTGCCATAAAAAGACCTGGGACTGGAATTGAACCAAAGTATTTAAATGTTGTTATTGGAAAGAAGGCAAAAAGAGACATTAAAAAAGATGAAGTTTTAAAATGGGGGGATTTAGAATGAATAAATGGGAAAAAATACATAAAGAAAGAGAATGGGGAAAATATCCTAACGAAGAGTTAGTGAGATTTATTGGAAAAAATTTTTTCAAATATGGAAAAGAAATAGGAAAAATATAAAAATATTGGAACTGGGAACTGGTCAAGGTGCAAATGTGTGGTTTTTATTAAGAGAGGGTTTTGATGTATCCTTAAAGATTCGGGGGATATGATAAAAACAAATTAATAGATAAAGATACGGTTGTAGATGTTAAAGAAGGACCTTTAGCAAATCAAGGTATTCAATATTTTGCAGAATATGATGATTTAATTAACTTGCTAAAAAATTCAGGATTTGAAATTTGTAGTAAGGAAATTTTAATTAGGGGTTATGAAAATATGGAAAAATACCTTAAATTTGCTATAATAGTATGTAAAAAAACTTAGTCGTGATAAAATGGAAATTGGTTCTTTTTTTGAATTTCCAGACTATGAGAATGTTAAAGAAACTAATAGTGCGTTGTATAATATTAAAACAGGATATGGTTCAAATTTTAACAGTATTTTTGTTGGGGATGGTAGGCAGGCAATAAAAGCAGTATTACTTAATTTTATAAGTGAATTAAAAGATAAAAAAATTTATTTGCCATCTTATTTATGCGGTTCTATACTTCAACCTTTTAAAGAATTATCTTTAAAATTTGATTTTTACGGACATACGCATCCCTTAAGACCCAATATAAACTTCTCATTAAAAAACTCCTTAATTTACATTATAGATTACTTTGGAACAGAGGTATTGTCCAATAAAGAAATTGAGGAACTTTCAGAGAATAATTTGATAATATTAGATATAACACACTCTATATTTAATAAAAAAAGATTTAAAATAAAAAGTGAGAATGTTATAATGGTTGCAAGTTTAAGAAAAATCTTTCCCATACCTGATGGGGGGGTTATTTATTGTAAAAATTTTATAAATATTAATAAATGTAAATATAACAAGTATATTAAAATGTTAGAGGCAATGTTTTTAAAAAAATACTATATTACCAACAATAACGAAAATTTAAAAGAATATTTCCTTGAATTATACAAAAATTACGAGAAATTAAAAGATCATAGTATTATTAAAATATTTGATATTCCTCCGATTTCATTAGAAATATTACAAAATTTAAATATTAATAAACTACTATCGAAAAGAAAAGAGAATTTAAATTATTTTTATAATAATCTTAATAATGAAGTTATTAAACCATTATTTGAAAAAACAAAAGTTGAAAGTCCTTTTTTTATGCCAATATTATTTAAAAATGAAAAAATAAGAGAAACATATAGAAAAAAATTAATTGAATTTAAAATATATCCACCAATTCACTGGGAATTGCCCAATGATGTACCTCGTAAGTTTAGATATGAACATGAGTTATCTAAAAATATTTTATCTTTGCCTATTGATCAAAGGTACGGATTGAAAGAAATGAAGTGTATTGTCAATTTACTAAATCGTAAATATTGGTGATAAAAATGTCTTGTGATGTGGTTTTTATAACGGATTCAAGGTCGGAATACTCATTAATGAAACGGACATTAAAAGAACTCAAAAAATATATAAAATTAAAAATTATTGCCACTGGTATGCATTTAAGTGAAAAATATGGATATACGGTAAAAGAAATAGAGAAAGACGGGTTTGATGTAGAAAAAGTTGAATCTTTGTTAGATTCAAATTCTTTAGGGACGATGGTAAAAACTCTTGGGATTGAGTTATACGGAATAACACAAATTGTTGAAAGATTAAATCCAAAATTAATATTTGTTGAAGGAGATAGGGGAGATGCATTGGCAGGAGCAATTATTGGTTCTTATCTGAATATTCCTGTTGTCCATCATGGTGGAGGAGATATATCTGAGTCCATAGATAATAAAATAAGATATGCAATTTCAATGTTTGCTGATTATCACTTAGTTGGTAATATTGAAAGTTATAACAGGCTAATAAGGATGGGTATTCCAAAAGAAAGAGTATTTATTGTTGGTGAGCCAGGATTGGATGATATATACCTAGGAAATTTTACATCAGAAGAAGAAATTGTAAAAAAATTTAACATTAATAAAAAGAAACCGTTAGCATTGTTAATATACCACCCAAATACAAAAGAATTTAAAGATATAGAAGTACAAATTAAATCAATATTAGATGCAATTGCTGAATTAAAACTTCAAACAATTGCGATATATTCAAACTGTGATGCAGGAGGTAACACCATAAATAATTATTTAGAAAAATATTCCTCAAAATATGACTTTATAAAGGTATTCCCACACATAAATAGGAAAGATTTTTTAGGATTGATGAATATTTGTGATTTAATGATTGGAAATTCGAGTTCTGGTATCGTAGAATTACCAAGTTTTAAAAAACCCTTTATTCATGTTGGTAATAGACAAAGAGGTAGATTAACAGGAGGAAATGTTATTTTTGTTGGATATAACAAAGGAAAAATAAAAGAATCTATTTATAGAGCACTATATGATATTAATTTTAAAGAAAAATTGAAAAATATTAAAAACCCCTATGGAAATGGCACAGCATTTTTAAAAATCACAAAAATAATTCTAAATATATTAAATAAGGTGGTATAATGGAAGTTATCACCTCTAAAAAAGACTGGAATAATATTTTAAAAAATTTTGAAATGTTTGATGATGTATATTTTAAGTACGAATACTTCAAGATTTACAAACGACATTATAGAGTGGATATTGAAGGTATTTATTGGGAAGATGACAATATAAATATCTTCCTTGGTCATTTAATTAGAGATATAAGTAAAATCCCTCTATTCAAAGATTTTAAATATTTTGATTTAACAACACCTTATGGATATGGAGGTCCATTAATTATTACCAAATCTAATGATAAAGACCACATAAAAAGATCCTTAATTAAATTTAAAAAAGATTATTATGATTATTGTAAGTCTAAAAATTATGTATGTGAGTTCATAAGATTTCATCCTGTTTTTGAAAATTATAAATATTTAAATAATGTATTTAGTATAGAATATATAAACGACACTGTGGTAATAGATTTAAGGAAAGATATTGATACTATATATAAATCTTTAAAGAAAGGACATAAATACAATATAAAAAAAACTATAAAAGAAGGATGTATTGTAAATGTAATTTTGGATCCAAGCCCTGAAGACATTGACAATTTTATGTTGTGTTATAATGAAATGTTAAGAAGAAACGAATCTCCAAAGAAATATTATTTTACTAAAGATTTTATAAAAGATCACTTTAATTACTTAGAGGCACTATTAATAACTATAGAACATAACAACAGATGCATAGGCGCTAGTATTTTCATTAAAGGAAAAAATATATTACATTATTATTTATCAGGATCTTTTAAAATTAAAGGGGTATATCCCAATGACTTAATAATATGGGAAGCAATAAAATATGGAAAAAAAAACAATTTTAAGTATCTATTTTTAGGCGGGGGGAGAGGAAGCAATGATTCATTGTTCAAATACAAATCAGGATTTTCAAACAACTATAAACAATTTTATATTGGAAAAATTATATTTAATAATGAAATATATAACAAACTTATAAATATTACTGGATTAAATAAAGATGATAGATTTTTTCCATTATATAGAAAAATCAATGATATCAATATCATTTAATATTGTGTGATAGAATGAGAATCCCTTTATTTAAAATTTATTGGGATGAGGAAGATATAGAAGCAGTTGAAAAAATAATAAAATCAGGAATGTTTTGGAGTTCAGGAAAAGAGATTGAGGAATTTGAAAACAAAATCTCCCAATATATTGGTTCAAAGTATTGTGTTGTTTTTAATTCTGGGAGTTCTGCTTTGCATGCTTTAATGAAGGTCTATGATTTTAAAGAAGGAGATGAAATAATTGTTCCATCATTTACTTTTATAGCGACGGCTATTGCCCCACTATATGTAAATGCAAAGCCAGTGTTTGCAGATATTGAAGAAGAGACATTAGGGTTAAATCCTGACGATGTTTTAGAGAAAATGACAAATAAAACAAAGGCAATTATGCCAATCCACTATGGAGGAATGCCTTGCAAAATAAAAGAACTTAAAGAAATTGCTGAGGACTATAATCTAATCCTAATAGAGGATGCAGCAGAGGCATTTGGAGCAAAGGTTAATGATAAAAATGTAGGAACTTTTGGAGATTCTGCAATATCTAGTTTTTGTCAGAATAAGATATTTACAACGGGTGAGGGAGGTTGCGTAGTAACTAATAACGAAGAATTGTATAAAAAACTGAAACTTATTGTATCTTATGGGAGAATTTCTGAAAGAAATTATTTTGAAGGACAGTCAATAACCGACTATGTTGATATTGGACATAACTGGCGTTTATCAACAATTTTAGCATCCTTAGGAATTTCCCAACTAAATAAAGTTGATAAACTAATAGAAATGAGGAGAAAAAACGCAGAATATTTAAATAAAGAGTTGAATAAAATAGATGGAATAAATGTTATAAAACCACCAAAGAATTATTTTGCTGTTTATCAATTGTATAGCATTATTTTAGAAAATAACAAAATTAGGGATGAATTAATGAATTATTTAAAAGAAAAAGGAATTGCAACAAAAATTTATTTTGAACCATGCCATAAATATTCAGTTTTTAAAAAACTCGGTTATAATATAAAATTGCCAACGACAGAAAATATTTCATCAAGAATTCTAACACTTCCAATGTATCCTCACATGAACAAAGATGAATTAAATTATATCATCAACACAATAAAAGAATTTTTTGAAGGGGGTAAAAATGGATGAATCTCAGTTTAATGAGTTAAAAAAATTCTACGAAGGTAAAGTTATTTTAGTTACTGGGGGGACTGGTTCAATAGGAAAAGAAATCGTAAAAACATTATTGAATTTTAATCCAAAGGCAATTAGGGTATTAGATATAAACGAAACTGCATTGTTTGAATTAGAAAACGAGTTAAACTCTGATAAAATTAGATGTTTTATTGGGGATGTTAGGGATAAAGATAGGTTAAAAAGAGCAATTGAGGGTGTTGATATTGTATTCCATGCAGCAGCGTTAAAACACGTTCCCCTCTGCGAATACAACCCCTTCGAAGCAGTAAAAACCAATGTTATAGGGACTCAAAATTTGATTGAAGTGGCATTGGATGAAGAAGTTGAAAAATTTATAACAATAAGCACTGATAAAGCAGTAAATCCAGTAAATGTTATGGGTGCAACTAAATTATTATCTGAAAGATTAACAATTTCAGCAAATTTATATAAAGGAAAAAGAAAAACATCTTTTTCTGTTGTTAGATTTGGGAATGTTTTAAATTCAAGAGGTTCTATACTACCATTACTAAAAGAACAAATAAAGAAAGGGGGGCCTGTAACTTTAACCCATCCAGAAATGACAAGATTTATAATGTCTATTAACGAAGCAGTTAAATTAGTTTTAAAGGCATGTTATTTAGCCAAAGGTGGGGAAATATTTATTTTAAAAATGCCTTCTGTGAAAATTAAGGATTTAATTGAAGTTGTTATTGAAGAACTTGCCCCAAAATATGGTTATAATCCAGAAGACATTAAAATTGAAATCATTGGAAAAAGACCTGGTGAAAAGTTGTATGAAGAACTAATTGTTGAAGAGGAAATTTATAAGTTAGAAGAGTTAGAAGATATGTTTGTTGTTCATCCTTATGAAGCAAATACAAATAATAAAAATAAAAAAATAACCTACAACTCAAAAGATGCTAAATTTTTAAATAAAGATAAGATTAAAAGTATATTGGTAGAAATCAATTATATATGATAGTCGCCCATCTTCAAGTATCATTACCTAACATGATTATAAGTAATTCAGAGAACCAATTCGATTTATAGTTGCATATAAATGTATAGAAGCTTACATATAGGTGGAGATTTTTTCGACTAATGCCTCGATGTTTTCTTAGATAAGGTTTGATTATCGAATGGAAGCATTCGCAGTTATATTCCGTAGAGTATTCCCTCGATGCGTGATTAACTGTTAAATGATTAGAAATCTTTTTATGTAAAACATCTCTCCTAAAGGTATTCGCCTTTTAGCGAATATAGTTCCAGTTAGGTCGTTAAAGTGTCTTTTACACGAATTACATCTGTATCTTTACAACATCTTTCGAACCACAATATGGGCAAGTATATCTATCACTCCATCTAATCTCCCTTATAATTGCAATACACTCCTCATCCTTTGGTATGAATAACTTATATACTTCGACGCTCATAAAATTATATATCGCGATTATTATTTATATATGTAATTGTAAGTGAAGATGAGCGATTTTTATTTTATAAAGAAAGGGATGCTTTCTTAAAAAAATAATATATTGCGAAAGTTCTATATATATTTAGAACATCAATCTTTTCAGTAATTTCATCCAACTCCTCCTCTGATAACGGATTTGGAATCACCCTATTCTTATTTTCATAAATTGCCTTTGCAATCTCTCTAAATGTATTTGCTATCTCGCTATCTGGAAACATCTAAATAACAGTTTTTTTATGAATTTCTGATTTTATTATAAGATTACTCATTGGGATTTTTCCAATAATTTGGGTTCCAATTTTTTTAGCAAAGTCCTCAACAATCTCTGGAATATTTATAACGCTCCTTCCATTGTAAATAATTCCTCCCAATGCTATTTTTCCTCTACTTGCATATCTCTTTATTCCTCTGCTTATGTTATTTGCCGCATAGATTGCCATTGGGTCACAGGTTGTTACAATATAAACATCATCAGCCAAGTGCTTTTGTAAGGGCATTGCAAATCCTCCACAAACAACATCCCCTAAAATATTATAAATAACAACATCCGGCTTTAATGTTTCAAATGCTCCTAATCTATTTAGCATATCAACTGCTGTAATAACTCCTCTTCAGCACAACTAACTCCCGGCTCAGGCCTTCCAGATTCAACACAATAAACCCCTCTAAAACCTTCAAAAACTATATCCTCCAATTCCATATTTTCTGCTCCTTTTTTTCTAAAAACATCTAAAACAGTTGGGATCTTCCTTCCAACTAAATTTCTTGTAGTATCTGCCTTTGGGTCACAGCCAACAACTAAAACTCTCTTTTTGCTCTCTGCCAAAGCTGCTGCTATATTTGAGACAGTTGTAGATTTTCCAATACCTCCTTTTCCATAGACACAAAATTTCCTCATAATTTCACAAAACTTTATTACAACAAAGTTAAATTAATAGTAATCCAACTATTATAAAAATATCTAATATTAGAGTAATGATTGCATTAATCATAACTATTTTAGTCCCTAACTTAGCTCCAAATAGAGAAACATGTAAAGGTAGAGAATGTTTAACATACCTTGTAGAAAAAGTTAAGACATTTCCAATGATTAATCCAATTAAAACCTCTTTTGGAGTTAAGATATTTTCATTTAAAAATCCACCAGCCATAACTATTGCCGCTTGCACATTCATAATCTCCGTCAATGCCAAAATTCCAACATTGGGATTTAGATTTAATAAGTTTGTTATTGGTTGAACAAATCTCTCAACATAATCAAAAAATCCAACTTTGGATAGATAGATAACCAAAGTCATCATAAAAAACAAAATTGGTATCAATCTTTTAGCAAATTTGATAGTTCTTTTAAATGATTTCTTTGCATTTTCTTTTTTATCCATTTTATTTATATTTTGCATTTCAAAAGAATAATCTTTTGATACAATTGACAAATAGACAAATCCAATTATTGTCTTTGCTAAAGCAACCCCTAATCTTATTAAAACAAACAAAATTCCTGTCCAACCTAAGATTGGCACAACAACTGGAATAAAGAATGTGAATGTGTGAGACAAAACTGAAGGAAATGAATTAGCTAAAGAAGTGCCTATAATCTCTTTTTCATTTATTTTATTCTCTTTTAATCCTTCTGATAAAATTGAATATCCAACAGTTGGGCTGAAAAAGCATGCCAAAATTGATGATATTGAAAGAGGATTTATCTTTAATTTTTTTAAAATTGGGGATAATAAATCACTAAATTTTTTCATAATTCCAGTGTTCATGATATAATTTACAACAAACACTGTTATTAAAACAATAGTTGATATTTTTATTGTGTAGTAGGCAGAGATTTTAATACTCTCCACTAATGGTGTTAGATAATCCACAACCACCACCTTTTTATATTCCCCATGTATATAGACATATCAAAAGATATAGTATAAAAAACTTTGGTGAAAGTGTGAAACATGAGCATATAAGGGGTTCTTTAAAACTTCTTATATTGTATCTTTTGGATAAAGAGGAACTGCATGGCTACGCATTAATGCAGAAATTAGAGGAACTATTTGTTTATTATAAACCAAGTTCTGGAGTTATTTATCCAACATTGCAAAGTTTGAGAAAGAATGGATATATAGAGGCGATAAAAACAAAAGAGGGAGATAAAAAACTTTATAGAATAACTGAAAAAGGAAGGAAATATTTAAAAGAAAATGAAGAAAAATTGAAAAAAATTTTCTCTCATATTGAAGCAGTTAGGGGTTTTCATGAATTGGGAGGAAAGGAATTGAAAGAATCAATAAAATTGGCTATAAAAAATTTCCACAATCTCAACGATAAACAAAAAGAAGAACTTAAAAAAATTTTAAAAGATTCTGCAAAAAGAATCAACTTAATAATTTTTGGAGGAGATTAAATGGAGTATGTGATAGAAGTAGAAAATTTAACAAAAAAATTTGGAAACTTTTATGCAGTGAAGGGCATTAGTTTTAAGGTTAAAAAAGGAGAAGTTTTCGCCTTCCTGGGACCTAATGGAGCAGGAAAAACAACTACTATAAACATGATTACAACCTTGTTAAAGCCAACATCTGGCACTATAAGAGTTGCTGGCTATGATGCTATCAAAAACCCAAATGAGGTTAGAAAAAAAATAGGCATTGTTTTTCAAGATACAACATTGGATAGGGAACTAACTGCCTATGAAAACCTCTACATCCATGGAAGAATTTATGGTTATAGGGGAGAGGAATTAAGAAAAAGAATAGATGAAATGCTAAAATTCGTTGAATTAAAAGAGCATGCAAATAAAGTAGTTAAATATTTTAGTGGGGGGATGGTAAGGAGGTTAGAAATTGCGAGAGCTTTAATTCACAAACCAGAGATTTTGTTTTTGGATGAGCCAACTGTTGGTTTAGACCCTCAAACAAGGATGCATATTTGGGATTACATTAAAGAGATGAAGGAAGAGCATGATATGACTATTTTCTTAACAACCCACTACATGGAAGAGGCAGAGAACTTGGCTGATAGGATTGCCATTATAGACAATGGGAGAATCATTGCCATAGGAACTGTTGATGAACTAAAATCCATTGTTGGAGATGATATAGTTTATTTAAAGTTTAATAATGGAAACTATGAGAAAATAAAAGATATATTAACTGAACATTTTGGTAACTGCAAAATGATTAATGGAATTTTTGAAATAAAGGTTAAAAATGCAACTGAAACAATCCCAAAAATCTTTGAAATCACTCTAAAAAATAATTTAGAGATTTTAGAGGTTAGTTATAGAAAACCAACATTAAATGACGTATTTATCCATTTAACTGGGAAGTCCATTAAAGATGAAGGAGGAAAATTTGATTTTAAGAAGATTATTGCAAAAAAGAGGGGTTTTGCATGAATGTAATAGTAACAATGGCATACAGGCAGATTAAGAGATTTTTAAGGGCAAAATCAAGAGTTATTGGAACTCTATTACACCCAATAGTTTGGATTGCATTCTTTGGATTGGGTTGGAGTAGAGCATTAAATTTTCCTCAAGCAAGAGAGATATTTGGAGGAGTTGATTACCTCACTTACTTAGTTCCTGGAGTTGTTGCAATAACAATCTTTACAACAAGTTTTATGAGTGGGATGTCTGTTATTATTGACAAAGATTATGGATTTTTAAAAGAGATTTTAGTTGCTCCAGTCTCACGGAGTAAGGCAATATTTGGAAGGATTTTGGGGGATTCAATAACTTCCCTGTTAAGGGGAATGATTATCTTAACAATTTGTATGTTTATTACCTCAATAAATGTCTCTGCAGTTATTCCAGTTTTGATACTTGGAATTTTATTAGCATGGACATTCTCATCTATTGGCATAGCATTTGCATTGAGGATGTCAAGTTTAGAGGGATTTGGTTTGGTAATGAATATGCTCACCCTCCCACTAATGTTTTTAAGTGGGGCATTTTATCCAGTTGATGCATTACCTGCATGGATAAGAATCTTTTCCTATGTAAATCCACTAACTTATGCAGTTGATGGGATGAGATACTTTTTAATTGGAACTTCAAAATTCCCAATAACCTTTGATTTTATTGTTTTGGGGATTTTGTGTATTATCTGCTTGGGGATTGGAATGCATTCTTTTGAAAAAACGACTATTGAGTGATTTAATTTATTATTTTTTCCACAAACTTTATATATTATTACATTCATCTAAGTTTTTAATAATAATTCAAAATATTTTAAACATTCTAAACATTTTGAACTACGATTTTTAAATCTCAATTAAAAAATTAAAAAAATAGTGCAGTGATACACATGGCAGATAAAAAAATAAAAATCCTTCTCATCTCAACTGTTGTAAATAAGAGTATTGCAAAGGCTATTGAAGATGTTAAGGAATATGCAAATGTTAAATTAATATTTGCCCATGAAATGAATAAATATAACCTTCAAGAACTTATTGATTGGGCAGATATTGTTTTAATTGATGTTAGGGGAGATGCATTAGCAATTACTGAACTTGATTACAAGGATAAAGATGTTATTGCATTGGTTGGAGGTTCTTCCCTATTTTCTATTGCAAAACTTGGCAGTTTTAAGATGAGTAGGGTGAAAGGAGTTAATATGTCCTATGGAGGAAATCCCGAAAGTGTGAAGAAATGGATAAACAGAATGCAAAAGATTATAGAGACTGCTGGGAAAATTTTGCCTTTTGGCGTCTTTAAAGATGCGAGGAATTATATTAGGATTGTAAGATATTGGGCAAATGGAGGCTATGAGAATTACAAAAATATGTTCCTATTTATTTGCAAAATAAAAGGAGTTAATGTTAAAGTTAAGATTAAAGACCCAATAGAATATCCAGAGATTGGTTTATATCATCCAGATTACGGCTATAATTATAAACCCCAAATCGATCCAAATAAACCAACCGTTGGGATAATCTTTTACGGCGGAATGCATTTAGAGTCTTGCGAGCCAACATTAAAAGAAATCATGAATAAATTAGATGCAAATATCATTCCAGTCTATTCTGATGGAATTGTAAATTTAAAGGCGATGAGAAAATACTTTAAAGGTAAAGATTTAGATGCCATAATTAGTTTATTGTGGTTTAGATTAAATGGAGGGCCATTAGGTGGAAATCCAGAACCAACAATTGAACTTTTAAAGGAGATTAAGGCAAAGCTATTCTGTCCAGCAATGATGATAATGCAGGAGATAGAGGATTGGGAGAGGAGTGAGAGAGGACTAAATATCCTTCAAACGATAACCACCGTTGAGATGCCAGAAATGGATGGTGGGGTTGAACCAATTCCTATTTGTGGGGTAGAAGGTTGTGATGTAGTTCCAATAATGGATAGGGTTGATAAATTTGTTGATAGAGTAAATAGATGGATAAATTTGAGGAAAAAAGCGAATGCTGACAAAAAAATAGCAATAATTATTTATAACTACCCTCCAGGGGAGGAGAATCTTGGTAGTGCTGCATATATAGACACCTTTGCAAGTGTTGAAAGAATCCTTGAAAGACTAAAATAAGAGGGCTATAAAGTTGAGAAAACCAAAAAAATAAAGGATTTATTTGTAGAGAGGAAACTTTTTAATCCAAAACTTTATCCACCAGAGAAAATTGAATGTCCAAGGATGAGTGTTGATGAATATCTAAGATATTTCAACGCATTGCCAGAAGAATGCAAAAGAGAGGTTATAAAGTATTGGGGAGAACCGCCAGGAAATATAATGGTTGATGATAATGGCATTTTAATTCCAGGCGTTATTTTAGGAAATGTTTTCATTGGCGTTCAACCTTCAAGACCTCCATTAAACAATGAGGATATAAATTCAGCAATTCACGACCCAACTAAGCCTCCTCATCACCAATATATTGCCTTCTATAAGTGGATTGAGCATGTTTTTAAAGCAGATTGCATCATCCACCTTGGAACTCATGGATTGGCAGAGTTTATGAAGGGGAAAGAAGTTGGATTGAGCTCAAAATGCTTCCCAGACATTTTAATTGGAACAATACCACATCTATATGTTTATCACGTCATCAACACTTCCGAGGCAACAATAGCAAAAAGAAGGTTGTATGGGACATTGATAAGCTATAACTCCCCACCATACACATCTGAACTTTATGATGAATATGCAAAACTTGAAGAGCTTTTAGATGAATATAGAGAGGCATTAATAAAAGATAAGCCAAGAGCTGAAATAGCTAAGAAAAAAGCGTTAGAGCTTGCAGAGAAGTTAAATCTTGGAAATGATTTGGATGAAATAGAGGCAAAACTTTATGAGTATAAAAGGGCAATAATCCCAAAAGGTTTGCATATAGTTGGGGAAAAATACAGTTTGGAGGATTTAGAGGAATTTATGGGCATTATTGCAAGATACGATAGAGGGGAAATAAAGTCCCTAAATAGATTAATTGCCGAAAAGAAGGGATTAAAATATGGGGAATTAACCTCTAAAGAACTTAAGGAAATTGATGAAGAGGCAAAAGAAATTGTAAAAAGATTCTTAAAAGGAGAGAAATTCCCAGAGTATGAAAAAACATTAAAATATGCCTATGATGTTGCTAAAAAATATGCAGATAACACTTTAGAAATTGAAAACCTAATTGAAGGTTTACTGACAGTGTGATTACGAGAATCCTTTCTTTATTAGTTCTTTACTGCACTCTTTAATCACTTCATAGAATGATAATCCATATTTGTGGCTTAAATATTCTATACAGTTTGATACCATTGCTATAAACCTAACAAACCCAATATTGCTCTTTTCAGACGTTAGGTAATTTCCCTCAACATCTAAAATCGATTTATCTCTTCTATGCTTTCTTCTATCTTGGTCTCTTCATATACTCGCTTATTATGTTCTCTGCCTTCTTTTTATGGTTTGTAGAGACCAGATACTAGGTTTTCGCTTACGAAGTAAGCGAGCAACGAAATGCGAAGCATTTCGTCTAATCTCTGATTTTCCATCAACACTGCAACGATTTTAACTCTACCAACATCGGGAATATTGACACTTTCTCGGATAATCTAAACTTTATTCCATTAATAGTCCTTAATTTAAGCTTTTCTTTCTCGAAATCCCTCTTAAATAGTCCTTCTACCTTAATCTTCTTACCGAAATATTCAACTATCAGGTTTTTCCTAAGTTTACCAATATATTCCATTCCCAATTCTTTAGATTCCTTCATAATTTTCTTTGTCGTTACAAAAGTGTCTCCTACGACCGTCCCGATATCTATATGAGTTAAGAATCTAATAATTTCGATGAATATGTCTGTGGATTTTTTTGCCAAGTGGTTTTATTGTAGTGTAAATCGAATATATCCCTTTTTTTCGTGATAAATACAGCAGTTTATCTGCTCTTGATATGGTTTGCTATGTCTTTCGATGTAGTTATATCGAATATTGCAACCATAAACCTTTTTACTCCATCTCCTTAGTAGCGTTGAATCGATTATTGCAGTGTATTTAAATCTATTGTCATCAAAAAATATCGGGAAGTTGGATAGTTGAGTATACAAACAAAACTCATTTTCTGATAGTTTTTGTAGGTTTTTAACGATAGTCGTTCTGTGAATTCCCGAGACATACTCTGAAAATGCTTTGATAGTTTTTATTGGCGTTAGTGTTCTAACCTGTGCGAACTTAGATAACTCCTCCGAACAGCTAAATCCTAAACTATTTATAGAATTAGTGAGTATATTATTAAGTGCTGCTAGCATAGGAGATGCACCGTTTTTTAACGAGTTATTTAAGTACTACCTATTTCTATTTTTTGGTTTTAAAGTTAATATTGTTAAATCACACTATCAGTATATTAAAAAAGTTTCATTAACTAAATTCCAATATTTAAAATTATCGTTTTATTTTCCTAAAATAAAAAAAGATTAATTTGAGGGGTCCCATGAAGGGTTCCCCCTCAAAGCCACGGGCGTTTTAAAGGGCAGGACGTAGGATACCCGGTTTGTAGGAAATTTATTTCATATCTAAAAGGTTATTTGATTTATTTCATTTCTTCAACTTTCTTTACCAACATTTTTAAGATTTCTCTATCTGGTAAAAGACCTTCTGGTGGCTCAACAACCTTTCTTAATTCAATTGGAACTCCATCCATTCTATAAGCAGTTCCCTCAACTTCAACTCCAGCAATTGCTGGTGGGATGATGATGTTTGCCAATTGTGTTGTTGGGGTTTCGTGAGGGTCTATGCAAACCAATGGAATTTTTGCTATATGTTGGACTGCCTTTTGTGGGAAGTGAGCCCCTGGGTCTGAAGCGATGTTGAGCATCATGTCAGTCTCTCCTCTCTGCAAGACATCGTTTGCACATGTTTCTCCAGGGTTGAATCTTGGGAATCCTCTTGAGAAGTCAACTCCAAATGGATAACCTGTTACCCAAGTTAATACTTGGTTAAATCCATTTACGTTGTAGTGTCCCCTCATTGGCATTAGTCCGAATTTTGTGTAGGCATTTAGGTCAATAATCAATTGGATAGCGTTGTCGATGTTTCTGTGTTTTCCTCTTGTCATTGTGACTCCCATTGCGAAGAAGAGTTCTCCAAACTGAGCGTTCTTACAGATGTCCATTGCCTCATAAATTAACTCAACTGGAACTCCTGCAACTTCATCAACCTCTAACTTGAATCCTTTCAATGCTGCTCTCATTGCACTGATTAACTCATAGTCCTTGTGAGGTTCAACCTGTAAGTGAACATCTGCCAACTTTGCAGTATCTGTTTTCCTTGGGTCAACTACAATTAGTGTTCTGTCTCTTCTTCCCCTTTCTCTGAAGAATCCTCTTGCAAATACTGAATATCTACTCATGTGTCTTGGGTGTGCGTGCATTGGGTTTGAACCCCAGAAGATAATTACATCAGCCCTGTTTTTAACTTCTCCTAAGGTACAAACCGGGTATCCTACGTCCTGCAATGCTAAAACTGAAGGCCCGTGTCAAACACTCGCAGTGTTGTCAATAATTGCACCAACTTTCTCAGCCAACTTTATACCGTATTGGTGTGAATGACATTCTGTTGCACTCCATCCATAAATTAAAGGTAATTTTGCCTCAACCAACAATCTTGCGGTTTCTTCTATTGCAGTTTCGTAATCAACTTTTTTAAATTCATCTTTTTTGTTTTCTCTCATTAACGGCTCTGTATATCTTACTGCACCTTCAAAATGCATGAATTTTGCATTTCCAATCCTACATGCGTTTCTTGTTCCTACGATGTGTCCATCTTCAACGAGGATTTCTAAGTCATCACAGAGTGTCCCACAAAATGGACACACAACATTTTTAATAACTTCTACCATATCCATCACACTTTTATTTGTTTATTTCAATAATAGATGAAGATTTAAGGAAATTATAATACTTATGGTATTAGGTTATCTAATTTGGTTATTAGAATAAGTCATCGGGTTGCCCCTCAAAAATTTAACTAAAATTTATTTATTTAACAATAAGTGCATTCCTCTGCAACCTTTAAAAAGGTTGCATCCAAACCGAATAGGATATGGTTGTGTGCGAATTTTTTAATGGTTATTTAAACCATAACTGATTTGAATATATGAGTTTGACTACAAAACTAGATTTTATGGGGGTAATAACCACATTAAACGCACACAATCATACTTCGCTACGCTCAGCATCCTCTTGGATTGTGTCTTTATAATTATTTAACAACAAGTGCGTTTCTCTTAATCTTCTCACATGCCTCAACACACTTCAAGCACATTACGCAGAATCCTTTTAATGGCATTTCTTCGTTATCAGTCAACTCCAACACGTTATATGGACAAACTTCAACACACTTTCCACATTTATCACAAAGGGATGGGCTGAATTCGATTCTGTTGTATTCTTTTCCGTTGTGGGTTACTTTACCTAACTTCAATGCTCCTGTTGGACATGCCATTGTACATGCTCCACATCTCACACACATTCTGAACTTCTCTTTTTCCTCTGTCTTCCTCTTTGTTGGAAGTTCCATTCCTCTCTTGTTAATTACTTTTATAGCACTTGTTGGACACTTCATTGCACATGAACCGCAGTAGTTACAGTTTTCCTCAACCCACACAAGCCCTTCTTCACTTACTGGTTTTGGTTCTTCGTACTCAACCTCTAAGGTTATTGCATCTACTGGACAAACACCTTCACATAAACCACATGCTGGACACGCCTTTGGAAGTTTTACAATTAAGTTCTCTGCATCATATTTTATCATGTTTCCTGGACAAATATCAACACACTTTGCACATCCAATACATTTCTCTGCATCAAGTGTGAATGTTTTGATGGTTTTCTTTCTTTTGTTTGGTAATTTTCCTGCAACAAATATTGCATTCCATGGACATGTTTGAGCACAAATTCCGCAGTAGATACATTTTTCTTCATCAACTACTGCTTTGCCATCTTTAACTTCCAATGCATTTACTGGACAGACATCTACACAGACACCACATGCAACACAATCGTCAGTAACTGCAATTGGCTCTTGTGGAATGACAATTTCTTTCTTTGGTTTCTCAATTTTTCCTGGAATTGAGATGATTTCTATTGGACAGACCTCAACACATTTTTCACACAATACGCAATGTCCCTTTGAGTATGGGAATTCATCATCAACCTTCTTAATTCCTGTTGGACATGCCTTTGCACATGCCCCACATTTAATACATTTTGTTGGGTTGTAGGTTATTCTATCATCTTTATCAGATAATGCACCAGTAGGACAAACTTCCACGCATGACTTACAAATTTCACAGGTGATAAACGGTGCTATCTCAATAGCCTTTGTGGGGCATACTTCTTTGCATGCATTACATAGAAGGCATGCTTTCTCCTGAATTTCTATACCGCCCAAGAGTGAAACCCCCATTTAATTTTTAAGAAAATTTTTAATGTTAAAAATAGGTCCCCTTCCGCATAGAAGGGGTTTCCCCACAACCTCCCAATGTAGGGTTCGGTTGGTGGGGTTATTCTTCCTTAACTACCTCTAAAATTACATTTCCTTTTTCATCTTTAACTATTATGTGTGCTGCACATGAGTATCAAGGGTCATATGCTCTCAAAACCATTTCTAATAGGTTTAATTTTTTCTCATCTACCATCTATATCACCCCAGAGGTTGCTAAAATTTGTTTTATTAGTAGGGGTTTTATCCTCCTGAGGTTATTTAAGGATAATACCCCTAATCTCTCTGCAACCTTTTAAAATCTGCATCTGTGGATAGAATGCTTTAGGGATACTCTGAGATTATTTAAGCACGATTTCTGCTGCCTGCTGAATTGCTTTTTCCATTGTTGGAACGTTGTGTGTTGTAGCAACAATCATGTTTGCCTTAACAACAATTCCATTGTCATCTGTTTCGTAGTTGTGGATTAAGACACCTCTTGGAGCATATACAACTCCGACTCCATTTCCTGCTTTTGGTTCAACTTCTGCTTTAACATCTTCTGAAGTAATTTCATTATCGTCCAACAATTCTTTGACTCTTTCACATGCTGCTAAAATTTCAATTAATCTTGCATGGTTGTAAGCAAGTGACTGATTTACTGGGAATCCAAATGTATCTATGAATTCTTTTCTTGCCTCTTCTGCCATTGGAGTTTCCATGCTGTCACATACATTAAGCATTGCCAATGGTCCAACTCTATAAAGTCCTTCTGGGTAGCCAACTTTTTTGTTGTATGGGTATTTTACATAACTGTGGGATACAACATGCTCCCCAATGTAATCCAAGTATTCACTTGGCTGGAAATCCATTTTTTCTTTTCCATCTGGTGAGAGGAACCTCAATGTTCCATCGTAGAATTCATGTTTTCCGTCTTTTACTAAACCTAAGTACCATGTATCAATTACACCGAGTGTTTTTATTTGTTCCATGAATTGTTCGTTGATGGATTTTATTAATTCAACTCCATCTTTTGCATACTCAATCATTGTGTCAATTTCTTTTAAGAATGTATCTCTCTCCTCTTCACTGAATACCTTTGAAACCCCTCCTGGAATTCCTGTTATTGGGTGAATTGCTTTTCCACCAGTCGCTTCAACCAACGCCTGCCCAAACTTCCTCAATGCGATTGCCTTCTTAGCAACCTCTGGAGCCTTGTCAATAACTCCAATAACGTTTCTTATTGCAGGATCTGCATCAGGCCCAACCACAAAGTCAGGTGCAGCAAGGAAGTAGAAGTGCAACGCATGGCTGTGTATCATATTTCCTAAGTGCATTAATTCTCTAACTTTCTTTGCTGCACTTGGGATTTCAACGCCCCATGCAGCATCAACAGCCTTAACACTCGCTAAGTGGTGTGCCGTCTGACAAATCCCACAAATTCTTGGAACAATTCTTGGAACCTCTTCTGCTGGTCTTCCAACAACGAACTGCTCAAATCCTCTCAAAGCAGTTATATGCAATTTTACATCCTTTGGCTTACCATTTTCATCTAATGTAATTGTTACTTTTCCGTGTCCTTCGAGACGGGTTAAAGGTTCAATTACGACCTTACCCATAGGGTCACCATCCTTAATTTGATTTATTGTTATTTTATACCCCTAATTTTATGTTTGATTATGTGTTTATTTTTTTATTTTCTTGGAAATTAAAGCAGCAGGTAAACTGAATCTATTTAACAATGCAACTTTGTCCGGAATTTCTAATGCAGCCTCTCCAGCGTTTGCAAATGTGTTTGCCGCCGCTGCTCCTTGGTCCAATACAGCATCTGTTTTTCCATAGCAACCTCTACATGGAACACCTGCTTTTGGACACTTTGCTCCACATCCTGCCCTCGTTGCAAAACCTAAGCATGGATAACCTTGCTCGAATAAACATCTTTCTGGGTCTGGTTTTCCTTCGTAAGTTCTTTTGAATTTCTTTGGGAATACGTTTTCTTTCTTTCTTGGACATTCATCACATACGGTTTTTGTGGAGAACTTTGGCTCTTCTCCATTCAATAACGCAATAATTGCACTTGCAATCATATCTGGTGTTGGCGGACATCCTGGGATAATGTAATCAACTTTTACAATATCTGAGATTGGTTTTACATAATCTTCCAATGGTGGAATCTCCTCTGATGGAGTTGTTCCAGGATTGTCTGTTGATTCTGTTGAATAAGTATAGTTTATAAGTTCTTCTTTTGTATATAAGTTTCCTAAACCAGGAATACCACCAAAGGCAGCACAACTACCCCATGCAATTACAATTTTTGCTTTCTCTCTAAATTCATGGACAAGATGCTCATCGTGCTCGTTTCTAACTCCACCCTCTAATAATGCAATATCAATTCCATCAGGAATTTCCTTTGGGTCTGCAACGATTGGAGCAAAGACAATCTCCAAGTTTGGAAGAACTTCTAATAGTTTATTGTGCAAATCAAGCAATGAAATATGGCATCCAGAACAGCCACACAATTGAATCATTGCTACCTTGACTTTATCTGCCATTTCATCACCTTTGGGAATTTAAAATTTTAAATTTTGATAAAAAGAAGGTAGCACAATAAAAAGGCCATAACCCCTCACTTTAGGGGCGGTTGTTCCACAGGTCCTTATCGGTTCCCTGTGGAACTCATCCCTTTTTGGCCTTTTTAGGCTTTGAGAGGGTTAGGCCCTAATTTTTTAACTCTCTCTGTCATTTCATTTACAGCAGCGACGAATTTATCAGCCTCTGCTGCAGACATGAAGTACATTTCTATTCTTTCTCCACCAATTCCTAATTCATCCAATAATTTTTTAGTGAACCTAACCCTCTCTTCGGCCTTGAAGTTTCCACTCTCGAATGCACACTCGTGTGGTTTTCACCCTGCAACAAATACGGCGTCAGCCCCTTTTTGGAAAGCCCTTAATGCATAGGTAATATCAAATTTACCCGTGCATGGTATTCTTATAGTTCTGACGCCTGCAGGGTATTGCATTCTACTTGTTCCTGCTAAATCTGCTGCACCGTATCCTCATTGATAGCAAACGAATGCTACAATTACAGGTTCGCTCATAATAATCCCTTTTTTTATTTTTTAAAGAAATAATATTTTCCTTAAGGGCTACATAGCCCCCATCAGCGCCACCCTGCCAAATGGCTTCGGATGACGCCTCATCTGTTATAATCTTACCACCCTAATGTTGAACTCGTATTTGATTTATTTGATTTTAAGTAATGTAAGTTTATTAATTGAAATTTTATTGAAATTCCGCATATATGGAGCACGTGCCGCGTTCCTTAATTATTAGTTTATTGTTCTTCAAGCATTTTGTGTGCTTCAAGCATTCCATCAATAGCAGCGATAATTTGCTCATCTCTGTAGTATCTCAACTGCATTGCACCACTTGGACATGCTCCTGCACATGCACCGCATCCCTTACATGCAATGTCGTTAACCTCTGCAACTAAGTGCCCATCCTTCTCAACATAGGTTATAGCGTTGTATGGACACATTAGAGCACAAACCTTACATCCACCACAAACTTCTTCATTTACTGTTGCCCTTATCATCTCAATTTTGAATGCTCCCTGTGCCATTGGAATTGCCACTGCACTTGCTGCACCTTTTGCTTGAGCAACTGTATCTGGAATGTCTTTAGGTCCTTGAGCAACCCCTGCAATTGCTACCCCATCAACTTTTGTGTTAACTGGTGCAAGTTTTGGGTGCAATTCCTTGTAGAATCCATCTGGACCAACATCGATTCCAAGCATCTTTGCAAGTTTCTTTGTGTCTCCTCTTGCAACCAATCCACAGGATAATACAACTAAATCTGCTTCAATTTCAAGGATTTCTCCCAACAATGTATCTTCAACTCTTACAATCAAGTTCTTTGTTTTTGGATCTTCTATGATGCATGCTGGTCTTCCTCTTATGAATTTGACACCGAATTGCTCTTGTGCTCTTCTGTAGTATTCCTCGTATCCTTTACCGAATGATCTGATGTCCATGTAGCAGATGTAAACTTCTGCACTTGGGTCGTGTTGTTTCATCAATTGAGCGTTTTTTAATGCGAACATACAGCAGATTCTTGAACAGTAAGGGTTCCCTACTTTCGCATCTCTTGAACCTACACACTGAATAAATACTGTTCTGTGTGGATGCTTACCGTCGCTTGGTCTTATTTCATGTCCTCCTGTTGGTCCTGCTGGGTTAATCATCCTCTCTAATTCGAGGGTTGTTATAACGTTGTCGTAAACTCCGTATCCATATTCTTCTTTGAGTGTTGCATCAAACTCATCATATCCAATCGCGTTAATAATTGTACCAACTTTAAGTTTGATTTCCTCTGGTTTTTGGTCGTATCTTATAGCCCCAGGACCACAAACTTTTTCACACAAACCACAGTCAATACAATGTTCTTTGTCTATTGTATAGACTAATGGCACTGCTTGTGGGAATGGTACATAGATTGCTTTTCTTGTACCCAACCCCAAGTCGAATTCGTTAGGCACTTCAATTGGACAAACTGCGGCACATGCTCCACATCCGGTACATACGTTTTCATCAACGTATCTTGGTTTTTTCTCAACGGTAACTTCAAAGTTACCGATGTATCCTTGGATGTCTTTAACTTCAGCGTATGTTATGAGTTCAACATTAGGGTGGTTTGCAACTGTAACCATCTTAGGAGCCAAAATTCACAGAGCACAGTCGTCAGTTGGGAAGGTCTTTGCAAGTTGAGCCATCCTTCCTCCAATTGACGGATCTTTCTCTACAAGATAAACTTTGTATCCTTGGTCGCCCAAGTCAAGGGCTGCCTGAATTCCAGCAATACCTGCCCCTATAATCAAACAACTCTTATCAACTTCAACTGTCTTTTGTGGAACATCTTCCAATCTTTTTGCTCTTTCTACACCAGCGGCAACCAATTCCATTGCTTTTTTGGTTGCTGCTTCTCTATCATTCATGTGCACGAATGAATCGTGCTCTCTAATATTTACGAACTCCAAGTAGTATGAGGACATGCCTGCTTCTGCGAGGCAAGTTCTAAATGTTGGCTCGTGGATTTTTGGAGTACATGCTGCAACTACTACCCTATCCAAGTTGTATTCCTTTATAGCCTCTTTAATGAGGTTTTGACCTGGATCTGCACACATGAATGGATAGGTCTTTGCAACAACTACTCCATCAAGTTTGGCGGCAAAATCCTTTACCGCCTCACAATCCACCACACCATTAATGTTGGCACCACAGTAGCAGACAAATACCCCAACTCTGGGGCTACTCATGAATTCACCTCCATGGATAAATGGACATATACACTCTATAAATTCACTCACCTTATTATAAAAATATATATCCTTAAATTTTTTAATAAGGGTTATTATGTATATTTGGAACTTCTTATTTTATTTGTTGATTAGATGTTTTGTGAATCTCTCTAAAATATTTTTAAATTTTGAATTTTCTCTCGTTCAATAGATATAAAAATTAAATATTAAAATTAAACCTAGATAATTTTGAAGTTTATCAAATAGTTATTTAATTTTCGTTATTTGGCAATAATTTCCGAAAGAACGATAAATGGGCTAATTTTATAACGCGAAAATAAACTTTTAAATCAATTTTAAAAAAATTTTAATTTAAATCAAGGTTGTTTGATCGCAAATTTTATATATTAGAAATATTAATGGATATAATGGCACGGTGTGGGATAGCAGTGGGAATATCCCCCCACCTCACTGCTGATAACACCGTGCTAGAGGCATGCCTCTAGAATCCCATTCCCACCCCCTCATACCCCCTAAAAGAATTTACTCAAAACCTCCTTCCCCAGAATTTATTTTTTTGTCCCCTCCCCCTTATTTAATTTTTAATAGGACAATTAATCCATATATTTAAATTTATTGTTATTTTTGGTTTAGAAAAATAAAATTTTATATTACGCATTAGAATTAAATAAAATTCCACAAGATTTATTAATGGCTATACTTAATATTACGCATATACAATATTTAGTATTTTTACAAAGTTATCATAAAAATGGGAATTTAAAGAAAACAAAATGTGAGAGGGATTGTATGGATATTGTTGGATTGGTTTTTTCATCTTTTTGGTATATTCTGCCGGCATATATCGCAAATGCTACTGCGTGCATATTTGGGGGAGGAACTCCTCTGGATTTGGGAAGGAATTTTATAGATGGTAGAAGGTTGATAGGAAACGGTGTAACATTTAGGGGAACTTTTTCTGGAATATTATGTGGAACTATCGCGGCAATTTTGCAAGGAGTTATATTAAATTTAAAAATAATTAATACCCCAATGGTATTTTATTCGAATATATTTGAATGTGCTTTTTTAGGGTTTTTGTTATCATCTGGAGCACTTTTTGGAGACATGGTAGGAAGTTTTATAAAGCGGAGATTGGAAATAAAGCAAGGTAATCCAGCACCAATATTGGATCAATTAAATTTTGTTTTTGGGGCTATACTATTCACGTATCCATTTTCACCACTTCCATTGAATATGATAATAACAATATGTGTAATAACCCCAATAATTCATTTAACATCAAACATCATTGCATATAAACTTAAAATTAAGAAAGTTTGGTGGTAATTTATAACTTTGATTTTGTTTATGTTTATTTTAATTGCATATTCCGCAATTTAAATGATTTAATTGAGGTTTAAGTGGATAGATTGGTATTTAGGTGATGGTTTTTCATTGTAGAACGATTATTATGGTGACGATAGATTGATGGATTTTTTTATTTTTTCATATTAATAGAAGACTCTATTACATGCCTTTAAATACTTTATATAAGGCATATTCCTTTTTAAAAAAGCAAAAGAATCACAAATTATTTATACTTTTGCTTAATAGTATAATCTAACTTTGATATTAGTATATAAAGAGTTTTGAAATCGTATTTAAATATTAAAAACTTAACGAATTTCGAATAATCACTGTAATATACCTTGTTAATAATATCATAATCATAAATATAATTTTTACTGTTATATCTGTTTTATATAAATTCAGTGGTGGTTGAATGATATCTGCAAAATCTGTGAGATCTGAAATAATTGTGGTAAAAAAGAGTGGAATAGAAGAGAAATTCAATGTGAATAAACTGGCGAAATCTCTAATGAATGCAGGACTCGAGTACGAAAAAATAAATTTGGTAATTGAAAAAATTTGCAACAATATATACAATGGAATATCAACCAAAGAATTAAAAAATTTGGTATATAAGATATTAAAAGAGATTGATAAGGATGTTGCTGGTAATTATAGGTATGAAAATTGCCTTAAAGTAAGGACATCTGAAAAACAGTTTGAGTCATTTAACAAACAGAAAATAGTGGATGCATTGATAAAAGAAACTGGGGCAGATGTGGAAATAGCAAGAAAAATTGCAGATGAGGTAGAAGATATTGTAAAAAAATTAAATGTAAAATATCTAACTGCTCCAATGATAAGAGAAATTGTAAATGCAAAGTTAATTGAGCATGGTTTAGAGGAACTCAGGCATAAACATACAAGGTTGGGTATTCCAATATACGATATAACCAAGTTAATTAAAAGTGGTTCAAGAGAGAATGCAAACTTAATGTACAACCCAGAGAGTATTCACAAATGGGTTGCTGACGAGACAATGAAGCAGTATGCTTTAATGAAGATTTTTCCAAGGTATATAGCGGATGCCCACATGAGAGGAGATATTCATTTACACGATTTGGAATACGCTGCTATAAGACCAGTTTGTTTGCAGCATGATTTAAGACCGTTCTTTAAATATGGTTTGAGGGTTGATGGAACCGGGTTACATACAAGTGTTTCAAAACCTGCAAAGCATCCTGAAGTTGCTATTCAACATGCTGCTAAAGTGATGATGGCAGCACAAACCAACATGAGTGGAGGACAGAGTATAGATGAATTCAACATCTGGCTTGCTCCATACGTTAGAGGATTGAGTTATGAGAAAATAAGGCAATTAATGCAGATGTTCGTTTATGAATTAAATCAGATGTACGTAGCCAGGGGAGGTCAGACAATATTTAGCAGTATAAACCTTGAATTGGAGGTTCCAGAATTTTTAAAAGACAAGGAAGCAGTAGTTGCGGGAACCACAAGAGGGACTTATGAAGAATATGAGGAAGAGGCAAAGATGATTGTCCAGGCATTGGTAGATGTGATGTTGGAGGGGGATGCAACAGGAAAACCATTCCTATTTCCAAATACCATATTCAAATTGAGGGAAAATGCATTTAAAGATGAAGAGTTGATGATAAAAATCCACCAATTGTGTGCAAAATTCGGAACTCCTTACTTTATAAACATGCTTCCAGATTGGCAAGTTAGCAATACAAATGCGATGGGATGTAGAACCAGATTAAGTGGAAATTGGACTGGAGATGCTGAAATAGATACGTTAAGAACAGGAAATATGCAATGGTATACAATAAACCTCCCAAGAGTATCTTATGAGGCAAAAGGGGATGATGATAAGTTATTTGAAATTCTACATGAGAAGTTGGAGTTGGTTAAAAATGCATTGTTGATTAAGCATGATGTTACAAAGGAGAGATTGTATGAGGATAATGTTATGCCATTCTTAACTCAGGAGTTTGAAGATGGGCAGTATTATAGGTATGAAAACACAACAAAAACCTTTGGATTCGTTGGTTTAAATGAAATGCTCAGATATCATTTAGGGGAAGAACTCCATACCTCAAAAGATGCTTTAAAGTTTGGAGAGAGGGTTATAAAATATATAAGAGAATATGCGGATGATTTAAAAGAAAAAACTGGTTTAAGATGGACTGTAACACAGACACCAGCGGAATCAACGGCAGGAAGGTTTGCAAGACTGGATATGAAGTATTACAGGGAGGAGGCAAAATCTGTTGTTAATGGGGACTTGAATGATGTTGATTCACTATACTACTCAAACTCATCCCACGTTAGAGTTGATGCTCCAATAACTCTTGGGGAAAAATTGAGAATAGAGGAGAGATTCCATCCTATTTGCAATGGTGGGCATATAATGCATCTTTGGAATGTTGAAAGTGCAGCAGACCCAGAAGTTTTGATGAATATAACCAAAAAGATAACAAAAACAGATATTGGATTTTGGGCATATACGAAGAATTTGAGTGTTTGTGAGAAATGTAAGATGGCAATGGGTGGATTGAGAGATAAATGTATAAATTGTGGAAATGAGAATATTGCAAAATTCAGTAGAATAACGGGTTACTTGCAAAACGTCTCCAACTTCAACAAGGCAAAACAACAGGAAGTTAAGGATAGGAGGATGGTAAAGATATTTGGAGATGGGAAAGAATAAAATAAAATCTTTTTTATCCTTTAATTTTTGGAACATTAAATTTTTTATTTTTGGATCTTTGTATTAATATATTTTTGCAATATTTTAAGGTTTGAAACGAAAAGTATATATATGAGAAAGTGCATGGTATTGTATGCCTTCAACGGAAAGCGATGAGGGCCCGTAGCCTAGCCTGGATAGGGCACCGGCCTTCTAAGCCGGGGGTCGTGGGTTCGAATCCCACCGGGTCCGTTATGCAAATCTTTTCTTGTGCTCCGATGGTGTAGTCCGGCCAATCATGCGGGCCTTTCGAGCCCGCGACCCGGGTTCAAATCCCGGTCGGAGCATCATTATTTTTTAGGCATATTTATCCATAAATTTAAATATATTAAGTTGAGGGATAAATTGAGATGTGTTATCTGTAAGGGGAGGGGTTATTGTGGGAGACCTTTTTGTCCAATACTCCAAAAAATAAACAAAAAATTTAAATGTAATGATTTATTGGAAAATCTCCCAAAGGTTGATATGGACTTTTTTGGGAAGAATATGTCGTTTTTTGTTGGTAGATGGGGATATCCAAACGTTAAAATCTCTCCACTAATAACAGATATTCCAAAAGATGTTGAGCATTTGTTTGGTTATAATTTGGCAGAGATTATTAAAATAAGGATCAATCTTCTCTCTCCTTCAATTGCTGCAAACGTGAATAAAAAAACTACTGTTATTGAAAAACTGCAGGAGTTGGCAATGAGTAAAGAAAGGGTAGATACAGAAGTGGAATTTTACAAAAAACCAAAATTATCTTTAAATTTTGTTGATAACTTGCCACCAATAGGACCTTATGGGGAGTTGAAGAGAATAACTTATGACAACCCAAAAATACCAAAGATAGTTGATAAAGTTGCGGATGATTATTCTTTTGAGGGAGTTTTGAAAATATATGAGAAATTTGATGAAATTTACGCATCAAGGTTGTTTTCTGCTGGAGTTTTGGGAAGAAAGAAAAAACTTGTCCCAACAAGGTGGGCTATAACGTCTGTTGATGACATGATTGGGAAGTATCTGATAAAAAAGGTTAGGGAATATAGGATATTGGAAGAGCCACTTATGTTCGAAACATCCTATTTGGGGAATGAATTTAGGATCTATTTCCTTCCCTCAACATGGGCGTTTGAGTTGATAGAGACATACAACAGATGCGTTTGGAATCCAACAAATAAACCAATAACTGTATCTGATTATGAAATTAAGGGGAGGAAAACTTATGCAAAAAACACCGGTGGGGCATATTATGCAAGTAGATTGGCGGTTTTGGAGAAGTTGGATGATATGAAAAGACAGGCAAAAGTAATTGTAAAGAGAGTAGTTAATGAGGAATACTCTGTTCCTTTGGGGGTTTGGGTTATTAGAGAGGCAGTTAGGGATGCATTAAGAAAAAGACCAAAAAAATTAGATAATGTGGAAAAAGTAGGAACAATTTCCTCACAAAAACTTTTAGATGATTTTATAAAATAGTTATGTTTTTATCTTTATTTTTGTTAAAATTTTCACATAAAAACAGTGGTGAATGTTATGGCAGTGTTATCTGAGTTACATTTAAAAAACTTCAAATCATTTAAGAATGCAAAATTAAAAATTCCAATGGGATTTACGGCAATAGTGGGTCCAAATGGAAGTGGAAAATCAAATATTGTTGATGCTATTTGTTTTGTTTTGGGAAAATCATCTGCTAAAACTTTAAGGGCTGGACGGTTTAATGAATTAATTACCTACCACAATGGGAAGAGGGAGAAATTTTCAGAAGTAACTTTATACTTTGACAATACAGAAAGAACATTGCCAATTGATTCAGATAAGGTAGGGATTTCAAGAAAGGTTACTCTTGATGGAGATAGTGCTTATTATTTAATTTGGGAGGAAGTTGAGGAAAAAGATGGGAAAATAACAACTAAAGAAAAAAGAAAGAGAATAAAGAAATCTGAACTATTGGATATTATTGGAAAGATTGGTCTTAAACCAGATGGGCCTAACATCATATTGCAGGGGGATTTGTTAAAGATAATAAGCATGTCTCCAATAGAGAGGAGGAAGATTATTGATGAGATTAGTGGAATTGCGGAGTTTGATGAGAAAAAGGAAAAGGCAAAGGCGGAATTGGAAAAGGCAAGGGAATATATTGAAAAAATAGATATCAGAATAAATGAGGTAAAAAGTAATCTTGAGAAATTAAAGAAAGAGAAGGAAGATGCGGAAAAATACATTGCATTTAATGAAGAACTAAAGATGACAAAATATGCTTTAATATCTAAAAGAATAGGTTTTTTAAGTATGGTATTGGATGAGATAAAAAATGAAATTGAAAAATTAAATGAATTAAAGGAAGAGTTTCAAGAGGACGTTGATGAAATCGACAACCAAATAACAGAGTTAAAAAACAAACTAAATAACATAATCAATGAACTGCAAGAGAAGGGTAATGAAGAGGTTATAGAACTCCACAAATCCATAAAGGAATTGGAAATTAGCATAGAAAATGACAGAAAAACATTAGATAGGACTATAAATGAACTAACTACTATAGAAAAAGGCATTGAGGAGAAGAATAATGAAGTAAAGGAAACCCATAATAAGATAGTAAATATAAGAAAAGAAATAATGGAAAAAGAAAAAGAGATTAAAGAGATTCAGGAAAAAATAGGTAATTTGGAAAGGGAAAGAGAAGATTTAAAATCAAAGATTAAAGAAAGTGAGGATATTATAGAGGCATTGAAGAAAAAAGAGAGTGAAATATCCGAGGAGATTGCAAAATCCCAAAATGGACTCTACAAGTTGAGGGAGGAGTTGAATAAAATAGAGGGGGAGATAAATAAAAAATCATTCGCATTAAAAAACAACAATGAAACCATTGAAAAATTAAAGAAAGAATTGGAAATCTTAGCAAATAAAAAGGAAGATACAAGGACTTTATATAAAGAACTTGAGGATGCAACCGTTGAACTTGAATTTTCAAAAAAGGTGTTGCAGAAATTGGAAGATGAGAAGAAAGTTTATCAGAATAAGTTGGATGAACTTCACTCAGAGTATGTAAAGGAAAACGCGAGAATAAAGGCATTAAAAGAAATGGAAGAAATGAATTTAGACAGAACAATAAAAGAAATTCTAAATGCCAATCTTCCAGGAGTTGTTGATATTGTTGGTAACCTAGGAAAGACAAAACCAGAATATCAAACTGCAATAGAGATAGCAGCGGGAAATAGGTTAAATTTTATTGTTGTTAAGAGAATGGAGGATGGAGCAAGAGCAATTGAATATTTAAAGAGGAGGAACCTTGGAAGGGCTACATTCTTACCATTGGATAGAATTGAGGGAAGGGAGGCAGATTATCTTTATGATGATGGAGTCGTTGGGAGAGCAATTGATTTGGTAGTGTTTGATGAGAAATATAGGAATGTATTTAACTATGTGTTTGGAAATACAATAATTGTTGAAAATTTGGATGTTGCAAAGAAATTATCAAAAAAATACAAAAGAATAAGATTTGTCACATTAGAAGGGGATGTTATAGAGCCATCTGGGGCAATGGTTGGGGGAAGTGTAAGGAGAAAATCAAGAATTAAGGTTGATGTTGACCTTTCAAAGTTAAAGCAACTTGCCGATGAAATAATGAAGGTTGAGGATAAGTTAAAGGAGATAAAAAGGAACATTGAGGAATTAAATAGCAAAATTTCCTATTATTCATCAAGAAAGGCAGAGTTGGAGAGTAGATTAAAGATTATTATGGAAGATGAATCAAAAAAAGAGGAAACAATAAAAAACAACAATTTAAAAATAAAGGAACTTGAATTGGAAAATAAAATACTTTCTGAAAGTTTAGAAGAATTAAACGAATCAAAAGAGGAACTTCTTTATAAAATAGGGGATTTGGAAAAGAAAATAAACAACCTAATAAACCAAAGAGAGAATATTTTGAATGAACTCAAATCCTTTGAAAATCAACAACACATTGCAAGGATTAAGGAGATTGATAGTGAAATAGAAAAATTAACCAAAATAAAAAATAAAATGCAAAATGAGATAGAGAAGGGACTAACTCTTGTTAAAGATGTTTTAATACCAAAAATTAATGAGTTAAATGAAAGAATAAAGGAATTGAATGAGAAGAAAGAAATTTTGAGCAAGAATATTGAGTTTTACAAATCAAATATGGAGAAGAATACAGAAATTTTAAAGAAGAAGAGAGAGAAGTATGAAGAATTAACCAAAAACTTGAAAGAGTTGAATGAGAAAAAGGAAAGGTATGAAAATGAGATAAAAAACCTCTACAAACAAAAAAATGAACTTTTAAACAAAATTAAAGAAATTGAAAACAAAATTGGGGATTTATTGGTTGATAAGGCAAAATATGAGGCAAAGTTGGAGGAAGAGGAGAGAAAACTCTATCTCTGTGAAAAGGTGGAGGTTAGTGAGAAGTTGATGATGATGGATATTGATGAACTTGAAAGGCATCAGGCAAATCTTGAAACTGAAATTAAAAAATTAGAGCCAGTGAATATGAGGGCTATTGAGGACTATAATTTTGTTTTTGAAAGATATAACGAGTTAATTGAGAAGAGGAAAGAATATGAGAGGGATGAGAAAAAATATCTACAATTAATGGAGGAAGTGGAAAAGAGGAAGAAAGAGGTATTTATGGAAGTGTTTGAAAAAGTGGCAGAAAACTTTGAGAAGATATATAAAGAAATTGGCGGAACTGGAAAGTTGAGTTTGGAGAATGAAGAGAATCCATTTGAAGGCGGGCTTTTAATAGATGCATCACCAAAAGGCAAGAAGTTGCAGAGTTTGGATGTTATGAGTGGAGGAGAGAAATCATTAACTGCTTTAGCGTTCTTATTTGCAATACAAGAACTAAATCCATCCCCATTTTATGTATTGGATGAGGTTGATGCCGCATTAGATACAAAAAATGCTGCATTGATTGGAGATATGATTAAGAACGCATCAAAAACAACTCAATTTATCGTTATTTCCCATAGGGAGCAAATGGTTAGTAGGGCAGATACTTTGTATGGAGTTTGTATGGAGAATGGGTTGAGTAAGATTGTTGGTATTAAACTATAACTGCGAGACATTACCGAGCGAAGCGAGGTAATGTATCCTTTTTGATGAAACTTTTTCTAAAAGTTTCATGTGGGGATGGGTTGAGTAAAGTGGTGGGGATTAAATTGTAAATCAAAATTAAATTTTTTAATTTTTTAGGGGTGGGAATTTGAAGGAAGAGATAACATTAAACAACTGATAGTGTGATTTCTCATTATCGATTTTAAAACCAAAAAAATAAAATAGTATCGATTTAAATACTTCATTAAAAAACGGTGATAAACCCTATGCTATCCACACTCAAAGGGTTACTCGATAATAGTTTAAATACTTTAGGTATAGCAAATTCGGATAACTTAGTAGATTACTGCTTGGTTAGAACTTTAATCGGGATAAAGACGATTAAAGCAATATCCGAAGAGATTTTAGAAATTCATTGAACAACCATAACCAAAAAACTTCAAAAGCTATCAGAAATCGATAATTGCTTTTATACTCAGCTGTTAATTCTTCCCGACATTTTAAACAATTGTAAATTTAAATTTTCAATAATAATTGATCAACCTTATTGAGAAGATAAAGGACTTCAACGAAAATAAAACCAACTTAAGAACTATTGACGGAAAAAAGTTCATAATATCCGAGAAAGTAGTTAATATTCCCGATGTTGGAAAGGTTAAAATCGTTGCAGTATTAATGGAAGGAAAGAAAAAGATTATGTATTTAGTCTCGACAAACTATAAAAAGAAAGGCGAGAATATTATAAACGAATATTTAAAAAGATGTAATATAGAAGAGTCAAACGAAAAACCTACGGTTTTTCGTAACTCGCCTGTTATCACAGGCGAAAGCATAGAAGGGATAAATCGATTTTGGAGGTTGAAGGGAATTGCTTATCATCAAAAAAGAGTAATGTAGGATTAGTTAAGTTAAGGGAATATTATTTAATCGTATCGGATATTTAAGCTACAAAACTGGAATATCGTTCTATAAAGTAATTAAAGAGTGTAGTAAAAAATTAATAAAGAACGGATTATTGTAATCACACTGTCAGTAAGCTTATTTTTCTAAAGTAGTTAAAATAAAATACAATCCAATGAGAAGTAAAGCTATTGAAGACATATATCTCCATGGAATTTCATATCCCATTAATTCCGCTATTCCAATAACTAAGAAAAATATCCCAACCAATAACTTTACATATTTAGGATTTTTATTTATATTTAGAGGTTTTTTCTTTTCAATAAATGAAGTTATTATAAATCCAATTCCTAAACCTACAAACAAACCAAACATAAAGTTATTAAACAGCATTCCAATACCCATTCCTAAAAACATAAATCCAATAATCAAGTTTTTTCTTATTTTTTCTATGTTCATAAATTCCCACCCTGCAATCAACCAACTACCTTGCATAAATCGATTATATTAAATATTTCTAATAATAATTCACTGGTATATATGAAAATAATTTTTGTATATTATTTTTGTTAAGATTAATTATATATAAAAATTGTTATTCAATTTAACCGTAATTCCCATCACAAATTTAAATATTTATTTAATTGAATTAACTTCATCTAAACACTTTAAGATTATAAGCGATTGTGAAGAG